>CAZLMR010000099.1:0-5076 GCA_964560575.1 uncultured Methanomassiliicoccales archaeon
TGGATTTGCCCACGTTCGGGCGACCCACTATCGCAATAATAGGTTTTGCCATTTTGAAAACCAATCCATCCCCGAATTTCACTGTTTTTCACTGTTTTCTATCAGAAATCGCTCGGACGGATGGCTGGAAGCCTCTTGTGCTCCATCGACTCGACCTGCCTCCTGATCTCGGCGACCTTCTCCTTCGGCAGGCCCGTGTCGGCGGCGATCTGCGAGTCGGACCTGTCCTGCTCCATATCGTACAGGATCCCGTCCAGGTCGTTGTAGGTGATGCCCATCTCCGATTCGTCGGTCTGACCCTCCCAGAGTCCGGCGGACGGCGGCTTGGCGATTATGGGCTCCGGGACGCCTATCATCGCCGCGATCTGCCTGACCTCGGTCTTGTAGAAGTTCGCCAGAGGTGTGACGTCGCAGGCCCCGTCACCGAACTTCGTGAAGTATCCCATCATGATCTCGCTCTGGTTGGACGTCCCCATGACGATGTAGTCCCTCTTCTTGGCGAGGTTGTACAGGACGATCATCCTGCACCTGGCTGAGATGTTGCCTCTCTCCAGCGGGGTCTCCTTCCCGGTCAGCAGGACGGCGGCCAGCGCATCCACGGCCGGCTGGATGTCCACGACCTTGTACTCGGTCCCCCACATGGAGCACAGCTCCGACGTGATCTTGTAGTCCTCAGCAGGGGTCACCCTGGAGGGCATGAAGACGTTGAGGATCCTGTCCGCTCCGATGGCGTCGACGCAGAGCTTGGTCACGGTCGCGGAGTCCAGACCGCCGCTGATGCCTATGACGACGCCCTTGCATCCGATCTGGTCGATGGTCCTCCTTATGAACCCCGTGAGGCCATCGACGTCCTCCTTGGTTATGTTCGGAATCTTGACTCCGGTCATCACCTGGTAATCATGCGGAAGGGATTTAGGCTCTTCGGGATTCCGCACCGCCTTCGACGGGCGCACAATTATAGCGTCGTCGGGGATTCCCACGGACATGCGCATCGATGTGGAGCTGTGCCAGTTCATGCCAATGCCCGGTGATCCGGAAGCAAACGCAGAGAGGATCGCGTCGCGCCTCAAAGAAGGGGGAGCGGACGTGTACGTCTTCCCGGAGATGTACCTGACTGGATACGGCTCCCCGTGCGAGGGGCTCGATGACAGGGTGGAAGCGTGCATAGGCGAGATATCGGACCTGTGCAGGATGACAGACCGCGCCGCAGTGGTCGGCACGCCGAGGTTTGAATCCGATCTGGTGTACAACTCCCTCGCCTTCCTGTCGCCAGACGGGGACTCATGGTATGACAAGGCACATCTCGCCGGTTTCGGGATCTACGCCGAGACGGGATTCGCCCCGGGATCGGCACCGGGGATGGGCTCCTACCACGGCATCCTGTTCGGGATGTGCATCTGCTACGACATATTCTTCCCGGAGATCCTACACGGATGCTCGCTCAACGGAGCGTCCGTGAACGTCTGCGCCGCCGCCTCCGCACTCCAGTCGAAGCCGTTCCTCGACAGGGTCCTCCCGGCGAGGGCTCTGGAGAACGTCACGTACCTGGCGTACATCAACAACGTGGGTCCGGCGAACGGCCTGGACATGCACGGCTGCTCCCGCGGCCTGGACCCGTTCGGAGACATCCTGACGGAATGCGGCACCGGAGAGAGGAGCGCGGTGTTCACCGTGGACACCGAGAGGCTGGAGGAGGCCAGGGAGATACGTCGCCATCTGACCGACTACAGGTCGGACATAGATTGGAACGTGCAGGGGTTCAGGGACTGACCGACCGTCGACCGACCGCTCCGACAACCAAAACTATTAATTGGATGAGCCAATCCCCGACCCATCAAGCCGAGATGGCCCAGCCCGGTAAGGCGCGAGCCTGGAAAGCTCGTGGGAACTTTCCCTCGGGAGTTCAAATCTCCCTCTCGGCGCCACTTCTTCATTCTCCCTTGCGTTCATGTCTTCGTCCCGACCTGTTCGCATTTGGAACGGCCCCGCGCGCGCCTTTTATATTAATCATTATTATCGGTCCACCAATCAGAAGGTGCCCTCATGATCGTCAACGCCGAGTTATTCGTAAAGGACCTGCCCGGACAGCTGGTGGGCTCGATCGAACCCATATCCCTAGTGGACGGGAACATCATGGGGGTGATGCATGACCGCGAGCGCATCGTCAACCACAGGATCTGCGTCAACATCACCTTCGAAGTGGAGGAGCAGAGGCAGCTGGAGGAGCTCAAGAAGATCTGGAAGTCCAAGGACATCATCATCTCCAAGATCGGCTCCGTGTACCAGACGTACACCATGGACTACCTCCTCATCGGGGACATAGACGCCCCCTACATCGAGAACCTCATCAACAAGGCCTCGACCATCGCGCACATGGATGCCGTCGATGTGAGGTACTCATCCAGGACAAACGCATCCAAGAGGCGCACCGGCATGATCTCCGTCAAGACCAGGAGCGAGGAGGACCTCGACAAGCTGGACGCCTTCCTGGACGATGAGTGCAGGAAGACCGGGACCACGTATGTGAGGGGGGTGTGAGCATGAGGGTGTTCATATGCGGGTTCGGAACCGTTGGACAGGGATTCGCCGAGGTGCTGGCCAGACGCAGGGAGTTCCTCGAGGAGAGATACGACTGCCCCATCCAGATCACAGGTGCCATGGATTCCAGGACCTACGTCCTGGACAGGGACGGGCTGGACCCCCTCGACCTCGTGGCCACCAAGCAGAGGACCGGAAGGGTCGGCGAGAACGAGTACTCCGACTCCCTCGAGGTCCTGGACCAGGCCGCCTACGACATACTCGTGGAGGTCAGCCCCACAGACGTCAAGACCGGTGGCGCGGGACTGCGCAACATCACTCATGCACTGGAGAACCGCAAGGACGTCATCACCGTCAACAAGGGTCCTCTGGCCCTCAAGTTCGGCGAGCTCAACGCTCTCGCCAAGAGGAACAGGTGCAAGTTCCGCTTCGAAGGCTCCGTCGGAGGTGCCATGCCGATCATCAACCTCTGCCGCGAGAACCTCAGGGGCGAGGAGATCTCCTCCATCCGCGGAATCTTCAACGGCACCTGCAACTTCATTCTCAGCAAGATGGACAAGGGGCAGCCCTTCGACCAGGCGCTCAAGGAGGCCCAGCAGATGGGCTACGCCGAGACAGACCCCACCAACGACATCGAGGGGTACGACAGCGCCTGCAAGGTCGCCATCCTGGCGAACTCCGTCTTCGGAAGGAACGTCACCTTCGACGACGTCAGGATCACCGGCATCACCGGGATCACCGAGGAGGCCATCGCCCTGGCCGCATCACGCAACATGGTCATCAGGCTCATCGGCGAGGTCTCCGAGACCAAGCTGGAGGTCGCGCCCAGGCTCGTGCCCAAGGGACACCCGCTGAGCATCGCCGGGACGCTCAACACCGCTCAGATCATCTCCGACCTCGCGGGACCCATCACGGTCTCCGGACGCGGGGCAGGAAGGATCGAAACGGCATCCGCCATCCTGAGCGACCTCATCTCGATAATGGACGAGAGGACGGAATGAGATGCCCAGGATCATGATCTACGACACCACCCTGAGGGACGGTGCCCAGACGGAGGGTGTGTCGTTCTCGTGCGAGGACAAGCTGGACATACTGTCGAGGCTGGATGATTTCGGAGTGGACTTCGTCGAGGGGGGATGGCCCGGATCCAACCCCCGTGACGACGAGTTCTTCGACAGGGCCGGAAGGAGGGAGCTCTCCAGATGCGAGCTCACCGCCTTCGGGAGCACCCGCAGGCACGACCTCAGGCCGGATGAGGACCCTAACCTCAGAGCGCTGGCATCCTGCTCCGCGGGATGGTGCTGCATCTTCGGGAAATCCTGGGACTTCCAGGTCACCGACGCTCTGAAGATCCCCCTGGAGACTAACCTGACGATGATCGAGGACAGCGTCAGGTTCCTCAGGGAATCCGGGAAGAGGGTCATGTTCGATGCCGAACACTTCTTCGACGGATATCATGCGAACCGCGACTACGCCTTGTCGGCGCTGAAGGCCGCGGAGCGCGGAGGCGCGGAATGGATCGTCCTGTGCGACACCAACGGCGGGACCCTTCCCGAGTCCATAGCGTCCGCGGTTGAGGATGTCCTGACCGAGGTCGCCATCCCCCTGGGAATCCACTGCCACAACGACTCGGACCTTGCGACGGCATGCACGCTCGCAGCCGTGGAGGCGGGATGCACCATGGTCCAGGGCACGATAAACGGGATCGGGGAGAGATGCGGCAACGCCAACCTGTGCACGGTCATCCCCAACCTCGCCATCAAGATGGGTGCCGACGTCGGCGACATCGACCTCCGCGGACTCACATCGCTTTCCAAATCGGTCGGGGAGATCGTCAACATAGCCCCGTCCGCCGGGATGCCCTATGTCGGGGACCGCGCGTTCGCCCACAAGGGAGGGATGCACGTGTCGGCTATCATGAAAGACTCCCGCACATACGAGCACGTGGACCCGTCAGCGGTCGGCAACAGCCGTAGGGTCCTGGTCTCGGACATGGCCGGAAGGTCCAACATCATGGAGAAGCTCAGGGAGCTCGGACTCGACATAAGCGACGACAGCTCGGAGATCACGCACATGATCAAGGACATGGAGTCCAAGGGATACCAGTTCGAGGGGGCCGATGCCAGCTTCGAGCTTCTCGTCAAGAGGCTCAGGGGCGACCTCGAGAAGAGGTTCGAGGTCTCCGGCTTCCGCATATTCATGGATGAGCGCAGAGGGCTCGACATGGCATCCGAGGCCAGCATCAAGGTCACCGACACCAAGGGCAACATGGAGCAGACGGCCGCCGACGGGAACGGTCCCGTCAACGCCCTGGACAACGCCCTGAGGAAAGCGCTTGCCAGGTTCTTCCCGTCGCTCAACGACGTGCGCCTCACGGATTACAAGGTACGTGTCCTGGACGAGAAATCTGCGACGGCGGCCAGCGTCCGCGTCCTCATCCGCACGACGGACGGGGAGTCCAGCTGGACTACCGTCGGAGTGTCGGAGAACGTCATAGAGGCGAGTCTCATCGCGCTGATCGACTCGCTGGAATACGCA
>CAZLMR010000100.1:0-5045 GCA_964560575.1 uncultured Methanomassiliicoccales archaeon
TGGACCGCCACCAGATGCAGAGGCTCCGGTCCGTCACGCCGCTGGGCCTCGGCAACCTGGTGTTCCCCGCTGCGAACCACACGCGCTTCGAGCACTGCCTCGGCACATACCATCTCGCGGGCAGGATGGCAGACGCCATCTCCCTGGACGAGGAGGATTCGAACGCCGTCCGCATGGCCGGGCTGCTCCACGACATATGCCATCCGCCGTTCTCCCACGCCCTGGAGCCGGTCATGGAGGACGCCACCGGGATGGACCACATGGAGCTGGCCAGGGCGCTGATATTCGGCGACATACCGGACCATCTCCCGGAATCCGACGACATCCTCGGCGGGCTCCCCTCCATCGCGGAGCTGATCGAGGCCGCAGGGATCTCGGCGGAGGACGTGTGCGGGCTGATAGCGTATCCGGAGTCCACGGGCGAGGAGGCCCTGGACAGGTTCTGGAACAAGCACGAGTACTTCCCGTCCAAGGACTACGCCCACCAGATCATCCACGGCCCGGTGGACGCCGACCAGATGGACTATCTGATGAGGGACGCCCACCACACCGGGGTGTCCCACGGAAGCATCGATTCCGAGCGTCTGATAAAGACGATGATGGTCATGAACGACCGCATCGTCCTGCGCAGGGGCGGGATCACCGCGGCGGAGGGGCTGATGGTCTCCCGCTCGCTGATGTACACCACGGTGTACTTCCACGAGACCGTCCGCATCGCCCAGAGGATGCTGGTGAAGGCGGTCGAAGGTTCCGGTCTTGACCTGTCGGACATGTATCTCAGGGGCGATGCCGACCTGATGGCGATGGTGTCGCGTGTCGGCGGCAAGCCGTCCAGGAACATCCGCAGGATACAGGCCAGGATGCTGGACAAGAAGGCGTTCGCCGTCTACAGCGAGGATATGACCGATGAGAAGGCGGAGGTCCTGTTGCAGTACACGGGCAGGGAGGGATCCAGGCGCCTGGAGCAGGAGGTGGCCGACGCGGCCGGCGTGGACGTGTTCGACGTCGGCGCAGAGGTCACGTCGAGTTCGAACCTCCAGGGTAGGATGAGGATCGGAAAGACGGACGTCGCCATAGCCGACGAGGGCGGGCGCATAAAGTCCCTGTCCAGGTTCTCCCCGATAGCCAGGTCCCTGCAGGCCAGGGACCCCTACGGATGGGCGGTGCTCATCTCGGCACCGAAGGAGGAGAGGGACGCCGTCAGCAGGGCGGCATCCCGGGTCCTCGGTTTCTGATCAGCCCTTAATCACGCCGATGGGCGTGAGCTTGGCGACCTTCGCGGTAAGGCCGGCGTCGCAGACGACCTTGATGACCTCGTCCACGTCCTTGTAGGCCTCCGGCGCCTCCTCGAGCACACCCTCCACCGATCCGTTCCTCAGGTAGACGCCCTTCTCGGACATCTCCCTCATGACCCCGTCCACGGTCAGGCTGTTTATGGCCGCCTTCCTGGACAGCTTCCTTCCCGCGCCGTGGCACGAGGATCCGAAGGTCTGCTCCATCGAGCCCTTCCTTCCGGCGAGGACGTAGGTGCCGACGCTCATGTCTCCGGGGATGATCACAGGCTGTCCGACGTCACGGTACCTGAGGGTGATCTCAGACCTCCCGGGTGCGAAGGCGCGCGTGGCACCCTTCCTATGTACGAGGACGTCCGCATGGTGGCGGTCGATGTCGTGCCTCTCCTTCTTCGCTATGTTGTGGGCCACGTCGTAGACGACGTCCATGCCCATGCTCTCGGCGGAGTCCCCGAGTATGTTCTCGAAGGACTCCCTGACCCAGTGGGTGATCATCTGCCTGTTCGCCCAGGCGTAGTTGGCGCCGCAGCACATGGCCTTGTAGTAGTCGTCCCCGAGCTTGGAATCCAGGGGGGCGCATGCCAGCTGCCTGTCGGGGAGGCTCACGGAGTTCTGCTTGATGTAGCGCTCCATCTCCTGGAGGTAGTCGGTGGCTATCTGGTGCCCGCAACCGCGGGATCCGCAGTGCACGGTCACCGTCACAGTACCCTCCTTCAGGCCGTAGACCTTGGCTGTGTGCTCGTCGAACACGTTCTCCACCAGGTCGAGCTCCAGGAAGTGGTTCCCGGATCCGAGGGATCCCAGCTGCGGGAGCCCCCTCTTGCGGGCCTTGTCGCTCACGACGGTCGTGTCGGCATCCATCATGTGGCCGTGCTCCTCGGTGACGTCAAGGTCCCTCTCCCATCCGTACCCGTTATCCACCGCCCATTCGGAGCCGTTGGCGAGGATCTCGTCCAGCTCCTTGTAGCCGATCTTGGTCAGACCCTTAGACCCCAGTCCCGAGGGGACGTTCCTGTAGAGCTCGTCTACCAGCTCGTCCTTCTTCCCGCCCAGGTCCTCCAATGTCAGGTCGGTCTTTATCAGGCGCACGCCGCAGTTGATGTCGAACCCGATCCCGCCGGGCGAGATGGATCCGGATGACTCGTCGACAGCCGCGACGCCTCCGATGGGGAATCCGTAGCCCCAGTGTATGTCAGGCATGGCCATGGAGCTCCCGACGATCCCGGGGAGGCATGCGACGTTGGCGGCCTGCTGGGGGGCGTTGTCCGCCCTGATCGACGAGATCATCTCCTCGCTGGCGTAGATCACTGCGTTGGTCCTCATCCCGGTGGATTCGTCCATCGGGATCTCCCACCTGTTGTCGTCTATCCTGTTGAGCTTGCCTTCCCAGGTCATCTGAATCTCCCTTCGGTGGCGGATGATGGGATGACACTTAAAAAGAATCGTCATCCGAAGCTCAGAGATCGAGCACGTAACCGTAGGATGTCAGAGTCGATCCGTTGTCGAACCTGGAGGTGTCCGATGCGAGGCATCTGAATCCGGCATGGTCGTAGAACCCCTTGTCGCACAGGTCGTCGGTAAGCACCAGCACCCTGCGGACGCCCCACTCCCTCATATGGTCCAGCATGTCCCTCAGCAGCCGGCCGCCTATGCCGCGGCCCTTGGCCCTCCTCGAGACGACCAGGAACTGTATGTCCCCGTCGCATCCCCCGATGCGGCTGACGATCCTGGACACGGTCCGGTCGATCTCCCGCTTGTGCCTGATGGCGGAACGGTCCCTGGATTCGGACATCCAGCGGAAGCGCTCCGCCGCCATCAGGGCGTGCATGCGGGGTTCGAAGCCTTTGAATGCATGCGGTGCGAACTTCGCTGCGCAGAAGCACATGCCTACGGCGTCATCGTCCGACACCGCGACCTCCGAGAAGGTGGAGTCCGAGACCAGTCCCGCCAGGGAGTCCATGTAGAACGCCTGGAGGACGTCCTGGTCGGGGAAGAGGAACCCGTAGCCGAAGGCCTCGTCTATCAGGTCCAGGAACGCAGGGGCGTCGGCCTCACGGAACGGTCTGTACTCCACTTCGTTCATCGCATCAGAACTCCGGCACGGGTATGGTGTGGCACTCCAGGGACCTCCGGTCCCCGAACGCCGCCGCGACCAGTTCGGCCAGGTGCATCACGGGCTTCCCGCCCGGGACGGCGTCATACTTCGACTGGCACATGGGGCATCCGACGACGATGACGTCGGCATCGCAGGCCGCCTCCTGCCTCTTGTCCATGAGAACCTTCGCGACGTTCCTGGAGTTCTTGCCGCAGCATCCCGGTTCGCTGTCGATCGGGGTGCATCCCATGGCCTCGACGACCTCTTTCATCTCGTCCGCATGCTCTATCGCAGCGCATCCGGGCTCGACGGACACCTTGAGGTTCCTGCCGACCTTCGGCAGGGAGTCCAGGCGGTCGTGGAGGAATGGGATCAGGTGCCTGCATCCCACGCCGTGACGGTTCATGATCTCCGTGCATCCGCCGCAGAGGTTGACCATCTCCCTGTCCCCGGCGGTCTCCCCCATCCTGGTGATGTACGACTCCCTCTCATCGTCCTCCATGGTGCCGAACTGGATCGGGTACATGCAACATGTGAAGTCGGGCAGCTCGCAGGCCTTCGCGTCCAGCCCCCTCATGGCCGCCGATGCGGCGTAGACAACATAGGGGACCACGCATTTCGCGACACAACCGGGCATGACGCAGACCTCGTCCCCGTCCCACACGGGGGCCAGGTCCGCGCCGGGCGCCTCATCGCTCGGATATCTGGAGTACCCGGTGTCGAGGAACGCCTGGCTGACCGGCACGTCCAGCATGATGCTGTACGCGGCCATCATCACGATCTTCGGGTTGGTGTGTTCGCACGCCCTCGAGCAGTTCCCGCAGCCCAGGCAGTCGAAGACCTTGGAGTTGTCCCCCAGCATGACAGCCAGCGGGTCGCAGCCTCCGTGCCTGTAGGACGGGCACACCTCACGGCAGGTCCCGCATTCGACGCACAACCTGCGGTACATGTCGATGTTGTCACGTACCCTCGTCATAGTATCCTGGAACGGATGGGTGGCGGGGTATATAGGCGGGATGATGGATGAATGGGATGGACAGAAAAGCGACGGATCGGGAATGAGGGCCGGGACCGAGATTTGAACCCGAGTCAAGGGATCCACAGTCCCCTAGGATAACCAAGCTACCCTATCCCGGCCATGAAGCAAACCGCTTATCGTCTCCCCTTAGATAAACCTTCGCTTCGGTCGGATCCCAGTCCGTTGCCGTCCAGGGAGCATGCGGCCCCATCGGCGACCTTTCCGTCCGGACCATGCCGCCTAACGGAAGCACCGGAATCATCCTTTCCCACGCCAAATATAAGAAGGCGGAGGCATACACGGGGACCAGCAGACCTTATAGACGCACGCGCGCCCGCGGGTCTAGAACATGAGATGAGTACAATGAAGGCACTCTACGCTGACGGTTCCGTGCGCGAGACAGACGACGAGCTCCCTGTCATCAGGCACACCGCTTCCCACGTCATGGCACAGGCGGTCCAGAGGCTCTGGCCCGGGACCAAGCTGGCCATCGGTCCCGCCATAGACGACGGTTTCTACTACGACTTCGACAAGGAGGGAGGGTTCACCCCCGAGGACCTCGAGAAGATCGAGGCGGAGATGAAGAAGATCATCAAGGAGAACCTCAAGCTGGAGACCTACACCCTGCCCAGGGACGAGG
>CAZLMR010000101.1:0-5004 GCA_964560575.1 uncultured Methanomassiliicoccales archaeon
AAGGGCACGCCCATCATCCTGGTCCAGGGCTATTTCGATAACTACACCAACTGACTCTTAGGGCACCGACATTTTTTGTCGGTGCCCGTGTTTTTTTGTTGACAAGGGCTAAAACCTCTGCGATAATACGCACAACAACCGATTCGGAGGAACACCAATGGGCTATTTCGTTGTTATATTGCTGGCGTATGTGCTCGGCAGCTCCAATATGGCGTTTTATATTTCCAAAATCAGACAGGTGAATATGCGAGACAGCGGCAGCGGAAATCTGGGAACCTCCAACGCGGTGATCCTGATGGGGTGGCGGGCCGGCGTTTTGGTCGGGATCCACGATATCGGGAAGGGAATCCTGGCGGTGTTTTTGGCTGGGGCGCTGTTTCCGCAGCTGGAATATGCCAAGGCTGTGGCCGGTGTTGCCTGCGTACTGGGACACATTTTTCCTTTTTATCTGAAGTTCAAGGGCGGCAAGGGCTTTGCGCCCTTTGTGGGTATGACCGCGATGCTGAACTGGAAGCTGGCTTTGGTGGTTGTGCTTTTGGTGGCGGTGATCACGCTGGTCACGGATTATCTGGTGTTGGGAACCTTTACCTCGGTGGTGCTGGTTCCCGTATGGATGGGCTTTTCTGCCGGGAATTATGTCACACCGCTGGTGCTGCTGGTCGCTACCGCGGCGATCTTTTACAAGCATTGGGAGAATATCCTGAGGCTCTTAAACGGCACGGAGATCGGTTTGCGGAGTACAGCCAGCGGAAAACACAGAGTGAAATAGTCTTGCGGCACCTGCGGATGTGGCGGGATGGGGGCGAACTGGAACACATCGATCCCGGGAGGAGAGGGGAAGTACACCCTCTGCGCCTTCGCGGTTCTAGTGGCCTCCGTGACGAACTCCCTCAGGGAGTCCCTGAAGGGGACGGTCACCATCTTGAACAGGTCGTCGCCCTCGTCCATGTATGCGAAGTATGTGTCCACCCTGTCGAACAGGACCACCCTCTCGCTCAAGAACCTGTAGCGGAACTCCTCGATCTCGTTGGCGCATCTGGAGACGAGCCAGATGAGGGACATCGCGAAGGAATATCCCTCGTCCCTGACGGTTCTGAGGAAGTTCGTGACATCCAAGTCGACTGTCATGCAGTACGAGGGCTCCACATAGTGCCTGTAGATGGCGCAGTGCTCCCTTCTCCTCCAGTTGTTCTCATCGATGAGTGTGTAGCTGTTCATCCCGGTCCCGGTGATGAATCGGCCCGTGCATTGATAAGGCTCACTCGAGGCTGATCACTATGCCGATGGCGGTCACGATGAACAGCACGGCTGCGACTGCCGCCCATCTCCAGTCCTTCTCGATGACCAGCACCACGAAGGATGTGACCACTCCAAGGAAGGGGGAGACGATCAGGACCAGCAGGCCGATATAGATCAGCGTGTCGGTCCCGTCCATGAAGTAGAGGCAGAGCCCTGCGAGCATCAGGACCATGCCGATGACTATGCCCACCCTCAGGGTGGTCGCCGTGCTCCTGTTGAGGTCGGGAGCATTCACAGGACACCACCTGCCTGGAGGAGCACCAGGATCGCCATGACGAAGAGGACGATCGAGAAGTACTTCCTGAGATGGCTGGACGGTATCTTCCTGGCGTAGCGGGCGCCTATGAGCGATCCGGAGAATGCGCCGAAGGCGAGGCATGCGGCGCACGGCAGCAGGGACTCGATCCCGGCGCCGCTGAGCAGCGGGGACACAGCGGGGTCGGTGAACACCCCTGCGAAGAAGTAGGTGATCGCACCGGAGAATGCGGTGACGCCGATCATGAAGCTGCTGGTCGAACTGGCGGCCTTCATCGGGATGTGCATATGGAGGTTCATCAGCGGGACCTTGATTGCCCCTCCGCCGACCCCTGTCATCGAGGATATCGCACCTGCGAAGGTGCAGATCCCCATCCCGCTCTTGACGTTCTGGATCTCGTAGCGGATGTCCTCGCCTATGGACTCGTCCCTGTACCTGAACGTCATCGGGCCCTCCTCTCCATCGGACGGCTCCACGGTCCTCTCCGGGTTGATGATCATGCGGAAGGCGCTGTATATGATTATGACCGAGAACAGGACCATGAGGATCCACGATTCGAGGTAGGTGGCGAGTATAGCACCTATGATCGCTCCTATGCAGGTCGTTATCTCCATCAGGAGTCCGAGACGGACATTGGAGAGCCCCTTGCTTATGAGGACCGTGGACGCTCCCACGGAACCCGCTATGATCCCGACCAGGCTCATCGCCACCGCCTGCGTTGCGGTCTCGGCGACACCCGACAGGAGGAGGATCGGCACGAATATCACTCCGCCTCCAAGGCCGAACAGGGCGCCGAAGAGTCCGGAGCACAGTCCCAGTACGATCAGACCTATCAGGATGACAGCCAGCTCCATGAATGACGGTATCTGGAAGTCGAATAAAGGGCTGTCGGAGAACGGCTTAAAAGGGCACAACCCGTGCCTCACGGCATGGAGACAGCCGGCGCTCTGGACCGTTTATTCGAGATAACAAAAAGAGGCTCCGACATAAAGACCGAGGTCAAAGGCGGAGTACTGATCTTCCTCGCGATGGCGTACATCATCGTCGTCAACTCATCTATGATGGCGGACGCGGGGATGGACCAATCCGCTTGCTACACGGCGACCATCGTCATGTCCATCATCGGTACGCTGCTGATGGCCCTGTATGCGAGGTACCCTGTGGCACAGGCCCCGCTCATGGGAGTCAACGCGTTCTTCACATACACCATCGTGATAGGTCTGCAATACACCTGGCAGGAGGCTCTCGTCGCCGTCCTGCTCTCCGGTATCATCTTCTTCCTCATCGCCGTGAGCGGCGTCAGGAAGAAGGTCCTCGACCAGATCCCACCGAGCCTGAGGTTCGGCATAACCGCCGGTATCGGCTGCTTCATCGTCTTCATCGGTCTTCAGAACGCGGGGATCATCGTAAACTCCGATTCGACCCTCGTGGCCCTCGGCGAGTTCTCCAGTCCCCCAGTCATCCTGTCCCTGTTCTGCATCCTCCTGACGCTGTTCCTATACGCCAGGAAGGTCACCGGGGCGATATTCTTCGGAATGATCATCACGGCGGTGGTCGGCATGGTGTTCGGGATAATCGCGATACCCGATTCGCTGGTGTCGGTCCCGGTGATGCCGGAGTTCGGCGCGTTCATCGATGGACTCTCACCCGATCTCGTGAGCGTGGAGTTCCTGATGGTCGTCATCTCGCTGACCTTCGTCCAGTTCTTCGACAGCACAGGCACCCTGATGGCCACAGGGGAGAGGGCGGGGATCATCGACGAGAACGGCAACGTCCAGTGCGAGAAGGCAATGATCGCAGACTCCGCCACATCCGTCATCAGCGGAGTCGTCGGTGCGACACCCACAGGGTCCTTCGCGGAGTCCACAGTCGGAATCGAGGCCGGCGCCAGGACGGGTCTGGCATCCCTCACGGTCGCAGTCCTGTTCGCTGTCGCGCTGTTCATAGGCCCGGTGTTCCAGGTCGTGGACTACAGCTGCACGGTCGGTGCGATGCTCGTTGTCGGTGCCGCGATGATCACCCAGCTCAAGGGGGTCAAGTGGGATGACTGGCCGGTGTCCGTGGCGGTCCTGGCTACGATCATCATGATGATCCTCACGTACTCCATCACCGACGGGATCGTGTTCGGCATCATATTCTACAGCGTCTGCATGATCGGTGCCAGGCGCTGGAAGGAAGTCAGCCCGATAATCTACGCCCTGGCTGTGATCTCGCTACTGTACCTCATAGTGGTGGTGGCGTCCCTCTGAGGACCCATCACCCTTTTAACCGACCAGGAGATGGCGGGAGTGTGTCCGTACTCCTCGTGAGATATTCAGAGATTGGCCTGAAGAGCGCCCCTGTCCGCAGAAGGTTCGAGAACCAGCTGAAGGACAACATGCTGTCCATGCTGATGGAGGACGGTGTCGAAGCGCTCGTCACCAAGAACGGTGCCAGGTATTACGTCGAGGCTACGGACCCGGACGCAGCCGTCGCATCCCTGCGCAGGGTCTTCGGCGTGGGTTCTATTTCCGTCGCGGAGGAATGTGCCTCCTCCAGGATGGAGGACATTTGCTCCAAGGCCGCCGAGTACTCCAGGTCCAGGATCTCCGCGGGTCAGAGCTTCGCGGTCAAGGCCCGCAGGGAGGGTTCCCAGGGCTACACCAGCATGGATGTGGGCAGAGAGGCCGGATCGGCGATCTTCATCGCCAACGAGGACCGCGGCGTTAAGGTCGATCTGACGGATCCAGACGTGGTGTTCTATGTCGAGGTCCGTGAGAACAGGGCCTTCGTGTTCGGAGAGTACATCAGATGCCATGCGGGTCTCCCGGTGGGCAGCCAGGGCAAGGTCATCGCCGAGATCGGCGACGAGCGTGGCATGGTCGCTGCCTGGCTCATGATGAAGCGCGGATGCAGGGTGATCGCACATGGTGACGATGAGCTCATCGCCTTGCTGCGCAGGTACGATCCGCTTCTGAAGGTCGGCGACGGCAATCCCCAGGCTCTGGGATATGTCCTGGGCACCTCGCTCGACGGTCTGGATGACGTGGACGTCTCATCCTACGATGTGCCCGTGTACTTCCCGACCATCGGCATGAGCGATGACGAGGTGTCGGAGCTGGCCGAAGTGATCAGGGCCGGCCTCTGACTGCGCGACGATCGATCGCATCGATGCCGTCACGGTCCATCCGGGTCGAGTTCTTGAAAAAAAGGTCCCGTCCCAAAAGGGACGGTAAGAAGTTTTTATGACAGGTATCTCACTTGATCCTTCTCTGGTTAGCCCTGACGGAAGGCCTGGCCTTCTCGGCACCCTTTCCGGTGTGCCTCATTCCACGTCCCTTCTGTCCGGCGGAGGTCTTACCGCGGTAGACACGGTTCTTGTGAGTGTTGTCGCAGATCCAGTTGATCTTGGGGCCCAAGCATTTCACTTCCCGAAAAATTCCTCATCAACGATAATCTTATAGAGCTGC
>CAZLMR010000102.1:0-4923 GCA_964560575.1 uncultured Methanomassiliicoccales archaeon
TATCCACATCTGCGGCGACATAATGCTCGTAGAGATCATCGACCCCGACTCCGGCGAGATGGACAACAAGGTCAAGGTCGCGTACAAGCCCCAGTACATCTCGGGCGACTTCGACGGGACCGTCCAGGACCTCCTGTACTCCAAGTACTACGACACCGTCACATCCGGATTCTTCAACGGCGAGGTCGTCGAACCCCTCGGCATCAAGTACCTCATGGACAAGCAGGTCTCCAAGCTCTCAGGAGGAGAGCTGCAGAGGGTCGCCATCACGATCTGCCTGGCATCCGAGGCCGACATCTACCTGTTCGACGAGCCCTCGGCCTACCTGGACTCCAACCAGAGGATGAACGCCGCGAAGACCATCAGACGCATGATGGAGAAGACCGGTCGCAGCGCCATGGTCGTCGACCACGACATCTACTTCCTGGACATGGTCTCCGACTCGATGATGGTGTTCGGCGGAGAGCCTGGCCACCACGGTATCGGCGACGGACCGTTCGACATGAGGGACGGCATGAACAAGTTCCTCTCCGCCGTGGACATCACGTTCCGCAGGGACGCCGACACCCACAGGCCCAGGATCAACAAGCCCGACTCCAGGCTCGACCGTGAACAGAAGTCCAAGGGCGAGTACTACTACGCCTGAGCCGAAGCGACCTCCCACATCTATAATATAGACGTCCAGAAGGTTCACCGGCCATGGGCAAAGCCGACACCCATCTCCACACCGAATACTCGGGATTCAACAAGCTCGGTGTGATGAAGTTCCCCGAGTCCACAACGCTTCCGGAGAAGCAGGTGGACAGGATGAGGGCACTGGGGATGGATGTCATGGCCATAACGGACCATGACGAGATCGCAGGCGCATTCATCGCCCAGAGGTACGCCAAGCATTTCGACGATATCGAGGTGATCGCCGGAGAGGAGGTCACCACGGCCGACGGCGAGATAATCGGCCTGTTCCTCAACGAGAAGATACCCTGCGGGCTCCCGGTAGAGGAGACCGTGGACATCATAAGGTCCCAGGGAGGCCTGGTGATCGCCCCGCACCCGTTCAGCATGCACGCGCCCGGTCTGCAGGAGCGCATACTCGACCTGGACATCGACGGGTTCGAGACCATAAACGGCGGCCATCCGGACGCCTATGCAAACATGTTCGCCAGACTGGTCATGGACCGCTATCCCGGGAGATGGGCGGAGATATCGGGGAGCGATGCGCATTCCGTGTACACCTCCGGCTACAACTGGACGGAGTTCTCCGGGAACACCGCCGAGGACTTCAGGAGGGCGGTCCTCAACAGATCGACGGTCGCCGTGGGGGAGCCCGCGCCGGTGTTCGGGCAGGTCCAGTGGAGCGTCGACGTCGTCATCGGGGGGCAGAGGCTCCTTCTGAAATCCCTCCTGGGGAGACTGAAGAACGTCCCCCACGACCATCTCATAGAGAAGATCAACAGCATAACCGACCTGAAGAAGGCCACCGCCATTGTGGCGGGGACGCTGTACGTCCTGCCTCCGATGTCCTTCATAGCGACGATACTGAGCACCTCCTTCCTCAAGAAGACGGGCAACGACTTCACGGCCTGGATCCCGGAGCGTCTGATGGGGATAGAGTCGATCGTCAGGGAGGTCGATTCGCTGGGAGGCCCGTGCAGGGACGGCGAGAGGCTCCGGTCGATAATGGAAGCCGTTGACAGGATGGAATCCAGCAGGGGGAAGGTTCCTGGACTCGGACGTGTACAAAGTGGCAGTGACCACTCCTGAGAGCCACCTGCAATCGATAATGGACGCCTTGGACGGGGTCGTCACCCCGATCTACCCCGGCTACGACCACGTCTTCTCATGGTGGCCGGTGAGGGGGTGCTGGAGAACCCTCGAGGGCTCGGACCCCTACAACGGACGCGTGGGCGAGATAACCTATGCTGACGAGTTCCGTCTGGAGTTCGCCGTCAGAAAGGGGGAGCTGGGGGACGCCGTGGAGGCCATCCGCAGGGCGCATCCCTACGAGGAGCCTGCCATCGACGTCATCCCGATGGTCCCCTGGAAGTCGGTCATTCCTTCGGACGATAGATGAAGAGGTTGTCGAAGGTCTTCTGCATCCTGTGGATCTTGATGCTCTGAAGCCTGTAGGCCTTCTCCTCCTCGTCGAGAAGCCCCATCCTCACGTACTGCGTGAGGATCTCGTCGGCCATGTCGTAACCCGACTCCACACCGATGACGATGTCGATGAGCCTGTTGCGGCAGGATATGTGCTTCGGGAGCACCCCGCCGTTCTCCTCGAGATAGCGGTCCCTGATGAGCGGGAAGAGGTCCAGGTTCCTGGCGCAGGCCTCCTTGGCCTCCTCGTACCTCTCGGCTCCGAAGAGACCCTCGATGTAGCCCTCCGTGACGATGAACCTGCTGTAGTCATCCATCTCATGGGTCTCGGAGTACTTCCCGGCGGTGATGGAGAGACCGTAGTTGTGGTCCTCCGTGGCCCTGTTCATGAGGTCCACCAAGAACGCCTTGGGGGACGACGTGTCGATGCCCTGGACGTATCTGCGGAGCTTGACCTTGTCGGGGTCGCTGAGTGTCTGATACCAGTCGCCGAGACCGGCATCCACGACCTCCTTCGGAACTTCGATCTGTGCCATGGGTCGAGAATCCTGGATATCGGTAATAAACTGCGCGTCCGGATGGGGTGCGATGGAACGGCCGTTTACCTCTCGCGGATGGTCACCAGGTTCCCCGGCGCATGGGTATGGGGGTTCACGATCTTGGTCGGACTCCATTCGAGCTTCGACTCGAACTCCATCGCTCTGAGGAAGCAGTTCCTGGAGCAGTGACGGCAGTGGAAATCGCGACAGGGGAGACAGTTGATCGACGTCTCGACGGAATCGCCGTACTTGGCGGCGACCGCCTCGTCTATCTCCCTGCGCTCCTCGTAGAGCATCTCCACGCTCATGTTCCTCGGGAACACGACCTTCATGTCGATGTAGATCTTCGGCCCGTACTTGATCAGACGGAGGTTGAACACGTCGATCCAGTCGTCATGCCTGTACTCGTTGATGATTTCGGAGACCTCGCCGATCAGGTCTTCGTCGGCACGGTCCATCGTGTCGTCCGCGGACTTGCGTATGACCCCGAACCCGGTGTACAGGATGATGAAGCCGAACACCACGGCGATGGACGAGTCCAGCCAGCGGGCGTCGTAGCCGAGGTGCATCGCGACGTAGACAACGACAAGTCCGATCAGGATCCCTATGGACGAGTAGGTGTCGGAGCACAGGTGCTTCCCGCTCGCCTCCAGGGCGGGGGAGCGGCTCTTCCTGCCCTTGGCGATGGCGATCCTTCCAACCACGTAGTTGGCCACGGCCGCCAGGGCCACCAGGACAAGACCGATGTCCAGGTCGGAGATCTCTCCGGGATTGAAGAACGACTGCACGGACTCCAGGATGATGAGTCCGCCGGCGACCATGATCATGGTCCCCTCGATCGCCGAGGATATGATCTCGATCTTCCCGTGTCCGAACGGATGGGACTTGTCCGGGGGCTGGGCGGACAGATAGAGGGCGTACATGCCTATGCATGCGGCGACCACGTTGACGATGGACTCGGTGGCATCTGTGAAGATGGCCACGGAGCCCGTGAGGAAGTACGCTATGTACTTGATGATCAGGAGCGTGAAGCCCAATACGACGATGACCTTCTGGAACTCGTAGTTCTCGTCCGCCGCTTTCATGAACATCTCCATATCGGGATGGTTTATAACGGTTGTCGATTAGCTATCCTTAAAAACATGTAGGCGCACCCTCGACGGATCGAATCCGTCCGAATGGTTCACCGCCTTTCCGACCTTCCGCCGCGGAACACGGCCACGGCGCCGACAAGACATGCGGCGGTGCATACTGCGAAGGAGCATCTGAGGACCTCCACGAAGTCCCCGTATGTTTCGGGGACGATGCTGTCGGCGGAACCCATGATGACCGAGATGAACAGCATGGCGATGCCCATGGACACCATCATGCCCGTCTGCCTCATGACCGCCACCATGGCGGATGCCTCCCCTGTCTCCCTGGGCTCCACTGAGCCCATGATGATGGATGTGTTCGGGGCGGAGAACATCGAGAACCCTATGCCGATGATGATCTGTGTGACCACCACCGTGGACAGCGGTGTCCCGATGCCATATGTGAGGATCGTCGCTATGCCGACCGCGGAGATGACCAGACCGACAGTGGGCAGGATGCGCTTGTCCGCCAGCCTGTCCGAGAGACGCCCGAAGTACGGTGTAAGGACGGCCTGGAAGGCGGGCTGGACCAGCATCAGCATCCCGGCCTCGCTGGCGGTCAGGTTCCCGATGCTCTGCAGATACAGCGCCAGGAAGTAGGAGATGGAATAGGACGAGGCGTAGTTCATGAAGGTGGCCAGGCAGGAGCCCGAGAACACCCTGCCCTTGAACAGCCTGACGTTCAGGAGATGGTGCGGGGTCCTGAGCTGGGACCATACGAACACGCCGATGAAGACCACGCCGACGACCAGCATGGCATAGGCCCATGTGTTGGGGAGGTTGATCATACCGCCCATGCTGAGCACGATGGCTATGGCGTACAGCACCGACCCCTTGGAATCGAACCTGCCTCCCTCATCCGGCTTTATCTCGGCCTTGAAGGTGGACATGCATAGCACCGCGACGACGGCGATGGGGACGATCACGAGGAACAGGCTGTGCCATCCGAAGGCGTCGTTGAGGAGACCTCCGAGCACGGGGCCGGCGGCCAGACCGATGTAGACGCACATCGTCTGCATCCCTATCGCTCCGCCTCTGTTCTCATGCGGGAAGACGTCCGTGATCATGGACACGCTGGTGGTGACTATGCACGCCGACCCCAGGCCCATGATAACCCTGCAACCTATGAGGAACCAGAACGAGGGCGAGAACGGGGC
>CAZLMR010000103.1:0-4874 GCA_964560575.1 uncultured Methanomassiliicoccales archaeon
TCATCTGTCGCCTCGGCGTCCCCTCCGATGGCGTTGATCATGTTGACCACAGTCTCGATCCTGTTGCTCTCCTTGAACTTCAGCTGTGGTGCCCCATAGAGGCGACTGTCACCTTCCGCTGTGCTGAGCAGGACCGCGACTATCGGGAAGAGGTCGGGGATGTTCCCCATGTCGACCTCGCATCCCATGATCTTGGACTTGGACACCGTGATCTCGTTCCCAGCGCAGATCACCTCCGCGCCCGCCATCCTGAGTATGTCGACTATCGCCTTGTCCCCCTGCGGGTCCTCGAGATCCATGCCGGTGACTGTCACGCTGCCTCCGAGGGCTCCGGCGACCAGCGGGAACGCGGCCGAGGAGAAGTCGGCCGGCACAATGTAGTCGAACGGCGTGTATCCGGTCCTTCCGGCTATGCTGAAGACGTTGCCGTCCCTCCTGACAGAGGCGCCGAACAGGCGCATCATGTGCGCGGTGACATCGAGATAGGGGGCGGATACCATGCACCCCTCGACGGTGACCTCTGAATCGTTCTCGAGCATGGGCGATACCATGAGCAGCGATGTGATGAACTGTGAGCTGACGCCGCCGTCGATGGAGACCTTGCCGCCATGGTTCGGTCCCCTGATGGTGACGGGCGGGAGCCCGTCCTTGGACGTGCAGGTGGACCCTGTGCTCTCCAGGGCCTTCAGGAGAGGGCCCATCGGCCTTTTCCTGAGCGACTCGTCACCGGTGATGGTGGATTCACCGTCGAACATGGAGCAGATCCCGGCGAAGATCCTCATGGTAGTGCCGGAGTTCTCCGCATCCACGAATCCAGGGGCATGGAGGTTCCCTCCGACTATGGTCCAGTCGTCCCCATCCTCCGTGGCAGTAGCACCCATCGCCCTGCAGGCCGCCAATGTTGCCTTGGTGTCCGCCGACATGAGGGCGTTGGACACATGGGACGTTCCGTCAGCCATCGATGCCAGGAAGAACGCCCTGTGGGTATGGCTCTTGGATGGGGGCGGGGATGTCTTTCCGTTCAGATCCCCTCCCTTGAACGCCATCGAGGTCATTCCCCGCACCTCGTCCTGGTGAGGATGGTCTCCTCGGGGTCCATCCCCATGTCCGTGGCGAACCTCTTCCCGTCGCCTTTGGCGACGACGATGGCCACCGCGGGACCTGAACCGGACATGCCGGCGCCAAGGGCGCCCATGCCAATGGCCCTCTCGGCGAGCGAGTTGTCCATGTCCGATGCCTCGGAGATTATGCGTCCGTTCATGGTCATGGCTTTGAACGGCTCCTCCATGGCGATGTCTATCGCCTCCTGGATCCTCGGCGCCACCGCCTGGAGCCTGTCCAGCGGCAGACCGGTCTTCCTGATCTTGAAGCGGGGAACGTGGATCACCACGTCGTAGTCCCCTATGTCGGTGCGGGCGAGTATCTCGTCCCTCCTGTTGTCGGTCATCACAAGTCCTCCGAGTCCGCATCCGCAGGCGTCGTCGAACGAACCCGTCACGGTGACCTTGGCCTCGCGAGCGCACTCCACCCCGAGCCTTATCAGATCCACCGGATCGATCTCCACACCAATGGTCGAGAACACCGCTCTGAGGATGGCGTTGCATGCGCAACTGGAACTCTTCAGGCCCCTTGATACGGGGATCTCGGAATCCGTAACCAGGTTCCACCCATCGGATTCGTCCATGTTGGCATATTCATAGGCACGGCTCACGCAGATGCGGGCCATGTTCTTGTCCTCGGAGGCATCGTTCACGATCGTGACCGACTTCCTTCCGTCGGTCTCCTCGAAAGTCGCCGTCGTGTTGAGGTCCACGCCGATGGTGGCGCCGATCCCGCACGGCATTGCGTTTATGACTGTTATCGATCCATGCGAGCTACCCTTTCCTATCATGCGAGCTCCCTCCTCATGATGTCGTATGCATCCCCGACTCCCGTCCAGAGTTCGAAGGAGGCGGCGCCCTGGCCTGCGAGCATGTCGGCTCCGTACGCGACCCTGCATCCCCTCTTCTTCGCCAATCCGATGAGAGGAGTCTCCGACCCGTAGACCATGTCGAACACCGCCAGTCCGCGGTCGATGCCTTCGATGTTGATCGGGTAGGGCCCGTCCGAGTACATGCCGACCGGTGTGCAGTTGACCAGCAGGTCGTGCATCCTCACAGATACGGAGTTGGGGTCCCTGAATTTCTGGCCGAACTCGTTCGCCAGCCTTCTCCCGGTCTCCTCGTTCCTGGCCGCGACGGTCACATCGCATCCGCGTCCGACGAGGTACTCCATGCACGCCCTCGCCGCACCTCCGGATCCCATTATCACGGCGCGACCGTCAGTCACATCGATCCCGGCGTTGTCCAGTGCGGTGCCGATCCCGACGACGTCAGTGTTGTACCCGGTCAGGATTCCGCCGTCGTTGACGACGGTGTTCACGGCGCCGATCATCTCGGCGACCGAGTCGATGCGGTCGAGGTGTTCCATTATCCCCTGTTTGAAAGGGATGGTGACGTTGACTCCGCGGATGTTGTAGCCGCGGATGACCTCCTCCGCCTTTTCGAGGTCTGGCGTCTCCAGGGGGAGGTAGACCCCGCGGATGCCGAGATCCCTCAGAGCGGCGTTGTGCATCACAGGGGACTTGCTCTTCCCGAGCGGGTTTCCCAGAATCCCAAGCACGGTGCAGCCGTCGCCGAGCTCCAGCATCTCCCCCACGCTGAATTGGCCGGGGGCTGTGGGCTCGCCGATGTACCCGAAGGAGAACTCGTTGCCGAGTATGTCCGCCCTGATGCGCGTGACGGCACCGAGTGCGCCCATCCCGAGGAGGACGTGCCTGCCGTCGACCCTCTTGGAGGCCCTCAGTATGTTGGCCAGGTCGGCCAGCCTGTTGACCCTGAAAGCTCCCTTGCGGATGTCCGCATCCATGCCGTTCAGCTTGGCGACGATGGAGTCGGCGTCCGGGGTGGATTCGTAGTCGTGGTACGACCCGACGACGGTAAGGTCCGTGGCCGGTCTGGGCTGCTCGCCCACATCGATCATTCCGCGGTATCCGTCGGGGAGGACCGAGAGGTCCACCGGGTCCCTGAAGGTCACCAGCGTGTCCTTCCCGCGGGTGTCCGGCACGGACCCGAGGAGGTCCATGCGCACCTCGACCATGTCGGCGTCCATAGCCAGGTCCATGTCGGATGCGCTGCTGAGCGAGGCGCAGACCCTCATCAGATCTCCCTTATGGTCTCATCGATCTTCATGCCGAAGTGCCTGCCGCCAGATTCGAGCCTGGCCATGACCCTGTCGCCCTTCTTCAGGGAGGACACCGAGATGGCCCCGTCCTTTGTCACGAGCTTCACGGTCTCGGCGTTCTGCAGGATCGTGGAGTAGGTGGCCTGGCCGTCCGTTGCCGTCATGAGCACCAGGGGCCTCTGCTCTATCTTGCACCTGCCCACGGATGATATCCTGGTCGTCCCGTCCCTGTTGACGAGGACCACGGGCTCCCCGGACTTCAGTTCGCCGAGGTATCTTGTCCTTCCCTCGGGACCGAGGACGTATGCGTGGACCGCTCCGGCGTTGACCCTGAACGGTCTGGCGGCGACGTAGCCGTTGTCCTCGCTCTCGGACTGCACCAGGAACAGGCAGGATGCCTGCGACCCGATGAGCATGCCCTCTCCGGGAACCATCAGGGATACGGTGTCCACGCAGACCCTGTCCCCCATCTCGATGTTCTTGACGTCGAGGACCTCGAGCTCCTGGAGCTGGACGTCCGCCGTCCCTGAGACGATGCCGGAGAACCCTCTGATTGCATTGGGGTCGGCTGTCGAGACGACGATGCCGTCCACGCCCTTCTCGAGGGTCTGCATGTACAGCTTGGCCTGCTCCTTGTCCGCGGCGCAGGCGAAGACCTTGGTGCCGGAGTTCCTGAATTTCGCGATGAGGTTCTCCAGAGGGATGACGGTCCAATCCGAGGAGTCGAGGATGACCCCCGACTTCTTCCCCGCCATTGCCATCGCCCTGTCCTGGTCCTCGGGGGTGCTGAGCTCCACGATCTCGTATCCGTCGGGAAGCTCCCCGCCGTCGTTGACCATGAGCCTGACCTTGCCGAGTCCGGCGAAGTCCTCGTCCTCCGGCCTGACTATGGCGGTGTCGATACCGCTCTCGAGCGCGGAGAGGACCAGGTTCTTGCGGTCCTCCTTGCTGTCGGGCACGTCCGCCCTGACCCATATCTCTTTGTCCATGGGGATCAGCTCAGGTTGTCCTTCTTCGCCTCCTCCACGGTGTATCCGCGGAGGACGATGTCGGAGATAGCTCTCGTCATTCTCTCGACGTTCCTGTGCTGGAAAACGTTCCTTCCGATGGACACCCCGTGGCCTCCGGCCTGGATCGAGTCGTAGACCATCTGGAGGATGTCGTCGTCGGAGTTCATCTTGGGTCCGCCGGCGATGACGACGGGGGCGAGGGTTCCTTTGACGATCTCCCTGAAGGAGTCGATGTCCCCAGTGTAGCTGCATTTGACGATGTCGGCTCCGAGCTCCGTGGCCACCCTGGCCGCGTGGGCGACGGCGACGGGATCGTACGAGTTCTTGATGGTGGGTCCGCGGGGGTACGCCATGACGAGAAGGGGCATCCCCCACTCGTTGCATTCCTTGGAAACCTGTCCCAGGTCCGCCAGCATCTCCGGTTCGGTCTCGGCTCCGACGTTGATGTGCACGGAGACTGCGTCGGCACCCACCTTGAGTGCCTCCTCGACGGTGGCGACCAGCACCTTGCTGTTCTTGTTTACGCCTATGTCGGTGGAAGCGGAGAGGTGGAGGATCAGACCGATGTCATGGCCGCTGGTACGGTGACTATAGCGTATGAGTCCCTTGTGCATGACCACAGCCGTGGCTCCGCCGTTTGCC
>CAZLMR010000104.1:0-4826 GCA_964560575.1 uncultured Methanomassiliicoccales archaeon
CCCTCGCCCCCAACACTATGAAGGGGATGGCGAGAATGAACCACACGGCACACCAGATCGGGTCTAGATATCCTTCCATTATGTGCATGTTGATTTCACCTTAGGTTTCAGGGACATGGGTCCCGGAGATGAGCCGCGGTCAGTTCCGCTACCGATAGGAATTGGATGTAGAATCCAGTCTCTGTATTTATCTATTAGGATTATCCATCCAACTCTGAAACCATGTTATGGGTCAAAAATGCATATTAACGCTGTCAAGTCGATGTTTTCAGCATGAATTTTCTGAATTTTTTGTAGAATAGGACTTCGTTTCGACTGTTTTTGATGGGAAAATCCTATTTAAAATACCTTACCCCCGTATAGCATTGTGGACATAATTCGTCAGTTAAGTAGTAATGTATAAATATTGGTGGTTGAAGATAATTACATTATAACAACTATATCCAGGCAATTATACCCATAGGGGGTAGGGCATCGGAGAGTGTCGCGGGATTGGTCGCAATGCAGAAGACGGGATTCGAAATGGAAAAATGGGGGAGGTTTCCCCGCCTCCCGACGGGTAATGAGATTCAACCCTTGTAGTAGATCATGGAGTTGCAGATGGTGGCGGCGATGTTCGATCCGCCCTTCCTGCCCTTGGGAACGATGAACGGGATGTCGCGCTCCATGATCATCTCCTTGGACTCCACGACGTTGACGAACCCCACGGGGGCACCGATGATCAGAGCAGGCTTCACCTCGCCGGCGTCGATCAGTTCGCAGAGCCTCACAAGGGCCGTCGGGGCGTTACCGATGGCGAAGATCACGGGTTTCTCCCTTGCGATCTCTGCACCGCGCTCCATGCATACCGTGGCGCGCGTGCATCCCCTCTCCTTGGCCTCTGCCACAACATCGTCGTCGCTGATGAAGCAGTGGACCTTCCCTCCGTAGGCGGCAAGCTTCTTCTTGTTGATGCCGGCGGCGGCCATCTTCGTATCGGTGACGATGTCCGCACCGTTCCTGATCGCCTCCACGCCGATGTTGGCCGCATCCTCCGAGAAGGTGAGGTTGTCGGCGTAGTCGAAATCCGCCGAGGTGTGGATGCATCTCTTCACGATGGAGAACTGGGGCTCGGGCCATGTCCTGCCGTTCAGCTCCGATGTGATGATCTGCATGCTGCGTTTCTCGATGTCCTCCGGCTTCACGAATTCAATTGTCATATCTCAATCACTTCCGATTCTGTATCCTCTGGGTGTGATGATCCTACCGTTCGACACGTACGTCTGCGAGTTCCCGATGATGACTATCGAGAACATGTCCACATCCGCCTTGTCCAGATCCCCTAATGTGGTGATCTGCTTGCTCTCGTCCTCCCTGCCGGCGTTCCTGACGATACCGACCGGGGTCTCCGGGGAGCGGTGTTTGAGAAGTATGTTTCTGGCATCGTTGAGGTACTCCGTCCTCGTCTTGCTCTTGGGGTTGTAGAGGCACACGACGAAGTCCCCCTCCCCGGCGCACTCGACCCTCCTCATGATCAGGTCGATGGGCGTCATCAGGTCGGAGAGGCTGATGATGGCTATGTCGTGCATAAGAGGCGCTCCGAGGACGGAGGCCGCTGTCGATGCCGCGGTCATGCCCGGCACCGTGTCGATGTCGATGTCGGCCTGCATCTCGTCCGCCAGCTGGTAGACGATGCCTGCCATCCCGTAGATTCCGGAGTCCCCCGAGGAGACGATGGCCACATCCTTGCCGGACATGGCGTCCTCGATGGCCATCCTGCATCTCTCGACCTCCTTCATCATCCCGGTGGCCTTGTACTCCTTATCCGGAAAGATGGGCTGGAGCATCTTGATGTAGGTTGTGTACCCGGTGACGACGTCCGCATCCTGGATGACCTGGGCGGCCTTGAACGTCATGTGTTCCTGTCCGCCCGGACCGAAGCCCACCACGTGGAGCTTGCCCCTGGCCATTCACTCGACCCCCTTGCGGAACTCGGTGGTGAAGTGCTTGTCGTACAGCTTGGAGAGCTCGTACTCGTCCCCGAGGAAATCCCCTACGACGGTGAGGGCGGTCTTCTTTATGCCGGCGTCCTTGACCTTCTGGGCGATGTCCTGGAGCGTCCCTGTGACGATCTTCTGGTCGGGCCAGGTGGCCTTGTACACGACGGCGACGGGGGTGGTGGGCTCGTAGCCTCCCTCCTCCAGCTGCTTCACCATATCGTCCATGAACCCAATGGACAGGAAGATGACCATGGAGGCATGGTGCCTCGCGAGGTCGGGGAGCTTCTCGCCGGGGGGCATGGGCGTCCTGCCCTCCATCCTGGTGAGGATGACGGTCTGGCTCTTGCCGGGCATCGTGTACTCCCTGTTGAGGACCGCGGCGGTCCCCAGGAACGACGAGACCCCTGGGATCACCTCGTAGGAGATTCCGAGCTCGTCCAGCCTGTCCATCTGCTCCCTGTGGGCGCCGTAGATGGCGGGGTCACCAGTGTGGACGCGGACGCACTTCTTCCCGTCCTTCTCCGCCTTCTCCATGACGTCGATGACCTCGTCCAGGTCCATCAGGGCGCTGTTGTAGACCTTCGCACCCTCCTTCTTGCCGGACAGCACCTCCGGATTGACGAGGGATCCGGCGTAGATGATCACGTCCGCCTCGTCTATGAGCCTCTTGCCCTTCAGTGTGAGCAGCTCGGGGTCCCCGGGACCCGCACCAATGAAAGAAATCATCCTTGGTCACCCCTTCTTCTTGATAATGACTGTCGTGAAGTAGCCGTACTCCCTGTCGCGCACGATGGGGCCGACGTACTCGTCGTCCATGCCGACGTTGCACACGACGGTCGCCCTGTCGAGGGGGATGTCCCTCTCCTTCATCATGTCGCAGATCATCCCGATCGCCTTGAACGCCTTCATGACGACGATGTTGTCGAAATTGTCCATGGCGTCCTCCAGCAGCCTGGAGTTCTCCTTGGCCACGGGTACGACAGCCAGACCCTCGTTGCCGATCATCAGCGGTATGCCGGCGACCGCGGCACCGTGGCAGAAGCTTGGTATCCCCGGGACGACCTCGGTCTCGTATCCCCTGGCCTTGATCTCGGAGTCTATGTACATGTATGTGCTGTACACGCCCACGTCGCCGAGGGTGACCATGGCGATGTCCTCGCCGTTGTCGAGGAGCCTGCACATCTTGTTCAGGTTCTCCTCGCGACACTTCTCCCTGACCGAATCGTCGGGATCCATGCTGAAGAGGAACTCCTCGATGCTCTTCTCCGAGATGTCGACCACTGGTTTGATGATATCCAGCGCCACGCTTCCCTCTCCGATCTTCTTCACGGGATACGCTATGACGCCGCAGCCCTCCAGGACCTCCTTGGCCCTGAGCGTCATCAGCCCGGTGTCCCCGGGTCCGACGCCGATGCCGTACAGCTTGCCTGCCATCGTTGATTCACTCCTATTAGGGTCGATGGTGCCATCGTGACCCAAGTATTATAAGTTGGCGGATGTATCCAATTCATATTAACAGTATTCAGCATGTTGGGCTGATTCGGGCTGGTGGACACATATGACAGGTAATGAAGAGCTCTACGCCTACGTGAACAACAGGAAACTCAGGCGCGGACACACCACCGGCACGTGTGCGGCGGCCGCTTCCAAAGCCGCGGCGGAGGCCCTGCTCTCCGGACAAGTCGTAAATTCTGTCCACATAGTCACCCCAAGGGGCATCGCCCTGGACCTGCCGGTGGAGGACCTCGAATCCGACGGGACACATGCCAGATGCGCGGTCCGGAAGGACGGGGGAGACGACATAGACGCCACCCACGGCACCCTCGTGTACGCGGACGTGACACTCTGCGACTCCGGGATCGGGATCGACGGAGGGATCGGCGTCGGGAGGGTCACCAGGAAGGGTCTGGACCAGCCGCCCGGGAACGCCGCCATAAACAGGGTCCCGAGGGCCATGATAAGGGAGGCTCTGGAGGATGTCGCCCAGTCCCACTCCTACGGCGGAGGGTTCTCCGTCGTGATCTCCGTGCCGGAGGGGGAGGCCATCGCCGGAAGGACGTTCAACCCGAGGCTCGGCATCGTCGGCGGGATCTCCATCCTCGGGACCAGCGGGATCGTGGAGCCGATGAGCGAGACCGCCCTCATAGACACGATCAAGACGGAGATGAACGTGCACGCGGCGGCCGGGAACAAGATGATACTTGTGGTGCCGGGGAACTACGGCAAGGACTTCAGCCAGAACATCCCCGGGATCGACCCGGAGTCGGCGGTCAAGTGCAGCAACTTCGTCGGAGAGATGCTGGACCATGCATGCGAATTGGGCGTGGACGTGGTCCTGGTATCCAACCTCGGCAAGCTGGTGAAGGTCGCGGGAGGGATAATGAACACACATTCCCGCAACGCCGACGCCAGGATGGAGATACTCGCCGCGAACGCTGCGATGGCCGGGGCGTCCCTGGACACCGTCAAGAGGATAATGGGCTGCATCTCCACCGATGACGCCCTGGAGGCCATCGATTCCGAGAATCTCATTCCGAAAGTGTCGGAGCTCCTCATGGAGAAGATCGAGTACCACATGAACCACCGCACCGGCGGCAGGATCCGCACGTCGGCTATCATGTTCTCGTCCGTGTACGGGCTGCTCGGCAAGACATCCCTCGCCGACGAGATGCTGGATGAGATCAGGGGGTCAGGGGCATGAGGATCAACGTCATAGCGTTCTCGTCCAACGGCTGCGCGACGGCCCTCAGACTGGGGGAAGTCCTCAGGGATGAGAACATCCGCCTCTTCTGCAAAACCTCCTCCGAAACACACGGTCTAGAACCCGTGTCCGGCAAGGTGGGGGAC
>CAZLMR010000105.1:0-4801 GCA_964560575.1 uncultured Methanomassiliicoccales archaeon
GGCATGCTTCATCGACGAGCTCGCCAAGGATTGGGACGGGCCCGAGTTCACGGCGTTGGTAGAATGACGAGCGGGTCGGACATCATCGACCGTGGATTCGATCCGACATGGAACGGATCCCCGAACGACTGGATGGAATCGAACGCGATGACCACCACTCCCTTACCCGTGCACCATCAACATAATACGAGACGACCGTCCCCACTGGCATATGGCCCATGTCATGGACCTTGATGACCTTCGATATGACGCCGTTGTCCTCGTCGATCTCCAAAGTTGCGACTTCCAGGTCCTTGTGCATCAGGGTGTAAAGTCTGCCCATGGGATCAACCAATCCGGATAGGACGGATGGCAATAAACGATTGTTGATTACCACCAAAACAGATGTCGAGCGGCGACATATTCAAAGAGATCACGATTCATATCTGTTTGTCTTATCATCGTTACAAAATGTAAATATATGAACATAATCAAACGAATATTATATACATATGTTCGACCATCCATGTCATCGTGCTTGCGCGGAAAGATCACCGATCTGACCTCTCCCGACACAGACACCACTGAAAAGAGGTGTTAGGTATGGCAGAGACTAGCAAAAAGCATGACAGGGAGCTCAGGAGAAAGGAGAAGAAAGCCGCACGCGAGGCGAGACACAACGCCCGCAACGCGGCCTGATCCCCTCAATCGCCCGGCGCGAGCCGGGCCTCCCTTATCGTTCTTGATTCCCCTATGATCAGAGCATATGCTACCTGAATCGTTGTAAGATGCGAAGTGCTGACTGACCGAGTATATAGTGTTTCTTCTTTGATTTATATTCTGCGCTGCATCCATGATTCGGTACGAATGCAGAACCGCAGTCCGTAAATACCCGTTCGGAAGAATCACAATCCAAGCGTCTGCGGGAAGGAAAGGCCCAATGAAGACCTCGACGGATCCACAGACACCGGATAGAACAAGAGGTGTTTGAAATGACCGACGAGAAGAAAGAGACCAGGGAGGAGAAGAAAGAGGAGAGGAAGGAGGCCCGCGAGAAGAGGCACGAGGAACGCGAGGCCAGGAGAGAGGAGAGGCACGAGGAGCGTGAGAAGAAGCACGCCGAGCATGAGGCAGAGAAGGCGAAGAGGAAGGAGGAGAAGGAAGCCCACAAGGCCGAGAAGGAGCACAAGGCGTAACGGGCGTCTTCGACCGACACAGGAGGTATGACGTATGCACATGAAGGAGCAGAAGCACGAGAGCAAACACGACAGAGAGGAGAAGAGGAAGGAGAAGAAGGCCGAACGCGAGGCAAGGCACAACGCCCGCGAGAACCCGACCAACTGATCCCCCGACGGAGGGCGAGGATCCACCTTGCCCCCGCCATTGTTTTCCATTACCTCATCGACCGAAGTTTTGGATTCGAGTCGCATCAGCGCTCGACAGTGAACCGTCCATGGTCGAACACACCGTCGGGACATCCCTCAGAACATCTTTGACAGGCCGTACCGAGACACCTGCTCGCATCGATCACGAACGTTCCATCTGCGAACGAAAGCGCTCTCTCGGGACAGCCTTCGACACACGCCATACAATGTCTGCAGTCCCATCCAGCACTTAGGCGGACCCCGGGATCCATAGTGACGATACCTTCGCCGGCATCCCTGATGTCCCTCTCGCAGACACGATCGACAACGGCATCGGCATATCCGTCCAAGTATCCGTCCAGACCGTACGATTCAAGGACCCTGCGATAGCGCCCCAGCGGCATACCATCGTTCCAGTATCCCATCTCATAGACGTACAGGTCGCTGAAGACATCGGATTCCGCGAACATCGTGTGCTTTGTGACTATGCGGTCCCTGAGTTCGTTCAGCTCGTCCAACCGTACGGGTTCCCTAGCCAGATCCTTCGCCAGCTCCAGAGATGTGTTCCCGACCTGGACCATGCGTGTGCAGCGAGGGATCACGAGACCCAGGTCCCTTGCCTTGAAAGGGTCCACATATGTCCCGGTCGCACCCGCCATGTACATGGTGCGGATCTCTTCCGGCGATACGCCAGCGGCGTTCATGAGGGTCATATGTCCTGCACGGATCGCCCCGATTGCCTTGCCGGCTTCCTTGAGGTCCGCATCTGTGAATCTGATCCTACGGGTGATCCTGATCGAACCGTCGACTATCCTGGAATCCCTTATGCGCTCGTCGCGCAATGCGGCGTATATCAGGGCGATGACCCCTGTGCCTGTTATCCCGATGGGCAAGACACCGTTCTGATGTGTGATCCCGCTGCGGAGATTGATCACCGGTCCGTCCTCGCATACCATATCATCGTCCAGCACCTTCGATACCCACCCGTCCGGCCTGCGGACTAGATCGCTCAGCGCCCCCGGGGCCGCCAGCATCCCGTCACCTATCTCCTGACCCTCCAACGCTGGACCTGCAGCGGCGGATCCGGTGAAGATGTCGTCACCTACCTTGAGTGCCATCTCCGCGTTGGTCCCGTAGTCGGTCACCATGCACATGTCATCGTCCAGAAAACCGGACTTCAGCATCATCGCCAGGGCATCTGCACCGATCTCATGTTTGACCGCTGGCGGGATGATGACCTCGGTCCCGTCTGGGAGACCGATGTCCTCGCCGGGGACCGTGTGTCCGCGCCTGTCCATCCTGCGGATGTTGTCATGGGCGAGCTTGTTCTCCCCGGCATATGCCAGGTCACGGATGTCGACACCTTCCAGGATGGACAGCTGGATCGGATTGCCGCAGACGGCGATCCTCTCCAGACCCTCCGGAGCGAGTCTGTCGATCACCTCGGACAAGGCCCCTGCCAGAATCCCGTGTGCAAGCCCCAGGCCATGGTCTATCGCGAATGTCATATGGTCCATGACATTGGACCCCGGGATCGGATTCCTGGTCGTGATGCATGTCCTGAGCACCCTTCCGGTCCCCTCGTCCAGGAGCTGCGCCCTTATCCCGCTCGTACCGATGTCCGCCGCGACAGCCTGCGCCGACATTCCGATCGCCTCATTTCAAATGAATAGGGGCGGTGACCGCCCCATGGGTTTCAGCTGCGGAAGTCCTCCCACTTCTTCTCCTTGTCACAGATCTGCGACGCCACCTTGACCGTCTCGAGAGGGGTCTTGGTGTAGATGGAGTTGTTGAAGGTGTTCACGAAGCTCTTTGACACCGCCGCACCTCCGCATGCCACTGAGACCCCGGTCTTCTCGAGCTCCAGCAGGAGGGCCGTGTCGACCAGGCCTGGCTTGGTCGTGCTCATGAGGGTTGAACCGCAGACCATCTGGACGTTGTTCTCCTTGACGGTCTGGAGAACCTTGTCCTTGGGAACGTCCCTACCGATGTCGATGACCTTGAACCCGTTGGCCTTCATGATCGCGGCGCAGATGTTCTTGCCTATGTCATGCAGGTCCCCCTCCGCGACGAACGAGGCGACGACTCCCTTGCTGGGAACGTCGCCGATCTTCACCTGGCACAGGGCTATGCCTCCCTGCATGGCGTCGTTGGACATGAGGATCTCCGGGACGTAGCTCCTGCCCATGTCGTACAGCTCGCACTGCACCTGTATTCCGGGCATGAGAGCGTTGGTGACCACGTCGACGGGGTCCCTGCCATCGTCCAGCAGCTTCTTGACCAGTTCTTCGGTGACCTTCCTCTTGCCGTCCAGGACCGATTGGGCCACGTCGGCGTATTCCTTGTTGGGTGGGAAGTGCTCGGCCTTGATCTTCTCTATTGTGAGCTCCTTGCCGGACTTCGGCTCGATGATTCCGAGCTCCAGGGCCATGCCCTCCTGCACCAGCCTGTTGAAGCGAACCGGGTCGTTGAGACGCATCTCCTCGACCGCCTGCATCACTATGTCCATATGCATCAGAAAACACCTCCCTCTGGCATCTCGTAGTCGGCCATTTCCTTCAGGTTCTTCGCCCTGGCCCTTCCCAGCGCACGGACGCAGTCGTCCACGTCATTGGGATCGGGGATCGGGGTGTCCCTGCACGCCTGAACATAGGCCTTCAGGTTCTCCAACGGGGTACCGTTGGACACGTCGCAAGCTGTTCCGACGAGATCCACTCCCTCCCTTATGCATTGGACCGTCCTGGCATAGACCTGCTCCGGAGTGCCGTTGGGCATCAGATCGATGACATCCAGGCTGCCGAGGCACGTCATCTCGTTGCCAAGCTCCTTCCTGACGAACCATGCGGGAGGAGCGTCGAAGGAGAAGCAGTCCATGTGACTCTTCTTGATGTACTTCAGCAACTTCTCGGTGTGGCCGCACATGTGCAGAATCTTCGGGGCGCTCACCGCCTTGGCGAACTTCTGATGGTACGGCAGTACGAACTCCTGGTATGTCTCGGGGGAGATCAGGTCCCCGGATGCCGATGGATCGGCGGGGAACAGCATGTGGGCCCCTGCAGCGACCTGCTGCCGACCGTACTCTATGCAGAAATCTGTGGCGGCATCAATGGCCATATGCGCCCTCTCCGGGTCCGTCACCGTCATCATCACGAGCTTCTCCACACCCATTATGTGTCCCGCGACGGTGAATGGCGCGGTTATGACCGGTATGATCGGAAGATCGCCACAGTATCTCTCCCTGAGGATGCTTATCGCCTCCAGGACGACCGCCGCCCTGTCCTTCTTGTAGAAATTATCATCCCACGAGATATCCTTGGGGTCGGTGTACGCGGGCCCTGTGACAGGCGGCCTGTCCGGCTTGTTCCAGTCCAGCTTGCATCCGAGGACCTCGGCCTCCAGGGATATGTCGAACTGCGGCCTGGCGGCCTCTATCCCGACGGTCTCCCAGGGGGCGGCCG
>CAZLMR010000106.1:0-1902 GCA_964560575.1 uncultured Methanomassiliicoccales archaeon
CTCGGAAGGTACGTGGAGAGGGTCTACACCACCTGCATGGAGTTCTTCAAGGGATACGACAGGATGATCGACGAGCGCGAGGTCTCCTACCCGGAGTACTGCCGCAGGGTCAGCATACCCAACGTCTACGCAGACAAGGAGGACTTCCTCAGGAACTACCCCTTCGACGAGTCCAACCCCGACTCCATAATCAGCAACCTGATCCGCGCCTACGACAACGCCGTCGTGCTCAGGGACGACATCGGCTCCGACACGCTGTCCTACATCCAGCTGGCCATCTACGACATGAGGAAGGCCTCGCTCGGCGTGGCGCCGCTCATCGGCCTGCAGACCGTCGTGGACGACCTGTTCGCGTTCTGGGGCTGCATGGACGACAGGGTAGTGGACTACAGCGAGAGGAGCATCGTCAAGGCCGCCAGGAGGATCGAGAGGATCGACCTGTACCTGAGGTTCGGCATGCCCGCCGACACCATATCCTTCGAGCTCCGCAGGCTGGAGAACAGGATCGTCAGGACCGGCCTGGAATACGACCAGGAGGCCATCCCGAAGCTCCGGGAGATGCTGTCTAGGGACCCGGTCCCGTACGGAGAGGCCATCGAGCTCATCGAGTCCATGGTGGACGTCTGACGGGGGAGAGCCGCATAACAGACGAGGAAAGCAGGACCCTGCTGTTCCAGTACCAGCTGTCCATACCTTTCGACGGCGAGGCCCACAGGCACTCCTTCACACTGCGCTGCCTCCCCCGGGACACACTCAGGCAGAGGGTGACATCCGTCCAGTACATGCTGGCTCCCGACATCCCGGTGACCAGGGGGGCGGACGGATACGGCAACGTGACCCTGGAGGGCACGGTGGCGGACCGCCATTCGGTCTTCTCGGTCTCGGTACAGGGGACAGTGGAGGTGCCGTCCTCCGAACCCGATCTGCCGGTTCCGGAGGAGCAGGCCGCCGACGACGACGCCATGGTCTACAAGTACCAGACCCACAGGACCGAGCCCGGTCCGGCGATACTGGATCTGCTGTCCTCGGTGCAGGACTGCGACTGTGACGACCTGTCCAGAGCCGTCGGCATCATGCACCGTCTGCATTCCAGGTTCAAGTACCAGAAGGGCCTCACGGGTCCGAACACTACGGCCGAGGAGGCCGCGGCGGGCGGGGCCGGCGTGTGCCAGGACTACGCCCAGATAATGCTCTCGATGCTCAGGTGCAGGGGCATACCCTGCAGGTACGTCGTCGGACTGACGACCGGGGAGGGCGAGAGCCACGCATGGGTCGAGGTGCTGCACGGAGACGTGTGGTACGGTCTCGACCCCACGGGGGACACGGCGGTCGGCCCCCGGCACATAAAGGTGTCCCACGGAAGGGACTACGACGACTGCCGCATCAACAGAGGGGTGTTCTTCGGGGCGCACAGCAAGGGCCCGGTGGTCCACGCTTCGGTCACCCCCGCTTACCATCCAGAGGCTCGAATATGATAGAGAAGGTCGTGTCCATACAGCTCCCGGTGGACGAGGAGCTCAGGGTCGTGAAGAACAGGATCGCCCCGGAGGGGCTGCCGGAGGATGCTAAGAGGATATGCATCGTCACCGGAACCCACGGGGACGAGCTGGAGGGGCAGCTGGTCTGCTTCGAGCTCGCCAGGTACCTGAGGGCCAACATGCAGCACCTGAAGGGCATCGTGGACATCTACCCGGCCCTTAACCCGCTGGGCATAGACTCCATCACCAGGGGCATCCCCGGATTCGACCTGGACATGAACAGGACCTTCCCCGGCAGGAAGGACGGCTCCATGTCCGAGTACGTGGCAGCCGAGATATTCAACGACATCGCCGGCGCGGACGTGTGCATCGACATCCACGCCAGCAACATTTTTCTCAGGGAGATCCCCCAGATCAGGATCAA
>CAZLMR010000106.1:1912-4793 GCA_964560575.1 uncultured Methanomassiliicoccales archaeon
GTTCCCGGTGGAGGAGGAGGCGCTCGCCGCGCTCGAGCTCACCGCCGAGGAGCTGGTCCCTCTGGCCAGGTACATGAACGTGGACTTCGTGTGGGTGCATTCTGCGGCCACAGTCCTGGAGTCCACCCTGGCCTACTCGCTCAACGCCGTCGGTACCAAGACGCTGGTTGCGGAGATGGGCGTCGGCATGAGGCTCACCATAGAGTACGGCAACCAGCTCAGCAAGGGGATCATCTCTCTGATGGCCCACCTGGGCATGTGGGACGGCCCCATCCCCTACGTCAGAGAGCCCATCGTCTCTGTGGACGGCAAGGTGGAGTACATCAACGCCGCCAAGGGCGGCATATTCGTGCCCCGCATCGAGCACTGGAGGGACGTCCGCCAGTGGGAGCATCTGGGCGACATCGTCAGCCCCCTCACAGGGGACGTGCTGGTGAAGATAGAGTCGCCCTGCGACGGGCTGGTGTTCACCCTCAGGGAGTACCCCGTGGTTGACGAAGGCTCGCTGATCGCCAGGATCCTCAAGGTGTGATATCATGGAGAAGGTCATCATCTACGAGCTGGAGTCAATGTACAGGGACTCTTTCCGCGTGACAGGCTACAGGTTCGGGTCCGGCGAGAAGACCATGTGCGTCGTCGGCTCCATGAGGGGGAACGAGGTGCAGCAGCTCTACTGCTGCTCCCAGCTGGTGGACAGGCTCAAGACGCTGGAGGCCAAGGGCCTCATCAACGAGGGCAGGTCCATCACCGTCATCCCCTGCGTGAATCCCTATTCCATGAACATCGGCAAGAGGTTCTGGCCCACGGACAACTCCGACATAAACAGGATGTTCCCCGGGTACGATCTGGGCGAGACCACCCAGAGGATCGCCGACGGCCTGTTCAAGGAGCTCATCGGATACAGGTACGGGGTGCAGTTCGCCAGCTACCACGCCCCCGGGCAGTTCACGCCTCACGTGAGGATGATGAAGACCGGTTTCGAGAGCGTCGAGGACGCCAAGGTGTTCGCTCTTCCGTACGTCGTCCTCGTTGATCCGGTGCCGTTCGACTCCGGGGTCCTGAACTACAACTGGCAGATCTGGGAGACCAAGGCCTTCTCGCTCTACACCCAGGAGACATCCAGGATCGACCGCGACAGCGCCAAGAGGGTGGTCGACAGCGTCACCAGGTTCCTCAACAGGATCGGGGCGGTGTCCTACGACGGAAAGGCCGGGTACATCCCCGACGTCATAGAGGAGAGCCACCTGATGAGCATCCAGACCTCCAAGGCGGGCATCTTCGAGCCTCTGGTTGAGGTCGAGGCCCAGGTGGACGCTGGCGACGTGCTCGCCAGGGTCATCGACCCATACGAGGGGAACGTCAGGCAGGAGATCGTCGCCGGTTGCGACGGTGTCGTGTTCTTCAGGCACTCCGACCCCCTGGTGTACGCCGACACGGTCGTCTTCAGGCTGATCCCGATTGGGGAGTTCAAGGTCACCGCGAACCAATGAGCCAGACGTATCTGGACACTTCTTCCCGGACCCTGTGTTAACGGTCATTAATTAACCACAGGGGTCCGGGGGGCCCCAATATATACCCGAACATAGAATAGTGAGCAATGGGATTGAAACAAGTATACGAGAAATGGACCTCGATCAATCTCGTGGTCCGTATCGTCGCCGGTCTCGTGATCGGTGCCGTGCTCGCGTTGGTGATCCCCGGTATCGAACCGATTACGCTTCTGGGTACGATCTTCGTCAATGCGTTGAAGGCGATCGCACCCATCCTCGTGTTCGTGCTGATAGCCAGCTCCCTTGCGGGTTCGGGTTCAGGCCTGGGCTCCAAGTTCGAGAAGGTACTGATCCTCTACATCGGCAGCACGGTCGTAGCGGCCGCGGTAGCCGTCATATTGAGTTACGCCTTCCCGCTCACCGTCACCCTCATCGAGGGGGACACGAGCGAGACCGTCTCCAGCACCTGGGAGCTCCTCAGCGGAATCATCGCTGGGATCTTCACCAACCCAGTCACCGCCATCATGGATGGGAACTATCTGAGCATCCTGTTCTGGTCCGCACTCGTCGGATTCGTCATCAAGGCCGTCAGGTCCGAGACCCTGAAGAACGTCTTCCAGGAGGGTTCCGTCGTAGTGACGAGGATCATCAGGATCATCATCGAGTTCGCCCCCATAGGTATCTTCGGACTCATCTACAACACCGTGTCCACCAACGGAATGGAGATCTTCGTGGAGTACGGTGCCCTGATCGTTCTGCTGGTCGTCTGCATGGTCATCGTCATGTTCATCACCAACCCGATCATCGGTGGCGTTCTGATGCACAGGAACCCGTACCCGCTCCTTCTGACATGTCTCAAGAACAGTGCGATTACCGCGTTCTTCACCAGGAGCTCCGCGGCGAACATCCCCGTCAATTTCGCCCTCTGCGAGAGGATCGGTCTGGACAAGTCGTTCTACTCGGTGTCCATCCCTCTGGGTGCCACCATCAACATGAACGGAGCCGCCATCACCATCACTGTCATGACCCTCTGTGCCGCGTTCACGCTCGGCATGGACGTCCCGATCGTGATGGCACTTCTGCTGTGCATCATCGCCACCGTCGCAGCCTGCGGAGCATCCGGAGTCAGCGGTGGATCCCTGCTGCTGATCCCCTTGGCATGTTCCATGCTGGGCATCGGCGAGGATGTCGCGATGCAGATGGTCGCCATCGGATTCATCATCGGTGTCATCCAGGATTCCCTCGAGACCGCGCTCAACTCCTCCGCGGACGTCTACTTCACCGCGGTGGCCGAGGTCAGCGAGGCGCGCAAGCACGGCGTCGACATGAAACTCAACCTCTGATCCCTCAGGACCCGTTCATGGGTCCGAACGGGATCCCGGCCCGGAAGG
>CAZLMR010000107.1:0-4783 GCA_964560575.1 uncultured Methanomassiliicoccales archaeon
TCGTGGACGAAGACCTCGACAATGTGTTTGTTCGTCATGAGCTGCGCCAGCATCAGGCCTGTGGAGGCCTCGTGGGCGCACATCTTGTCCTTCTCCATGGGCCCGGGCATACCCAGGGCCATCACTATGTCGCATCCCTGCTCCTCCAGGAGCTTCTTGCATGCGACGGGCAGATCCTTGAACCCGGGGACGGTGTACCTGACTATGGTGAACCCCGTCCCGGTCCTCTGGAGCTGGTCAATGGCCGAACGGCCCATGTCGTATCTGGCGAATGTGGTGTCTGCGATCCCTATCTTCTTCAAGGGGCTCCCCCCATGCTGCGGATCTTCGCGATGATCCTGCGGGTCGCGTTCAGGTCCTCGGCGCACTCGGTGGCACGGACCACCCTGATCCCGTCCAGCCCCGCCTCGGAGAGCCTCCTCTCCAGATCGACGGCGTCGAACTTCTGGTCGTAGCCGAGCACTATGACGTCGGGCCTGACGTAGCGGACGGTGTCCATGAGGTCCCCGTGACCGCCGACGATTGCCTTGTCGACGGGCTTGAGCGCGCCGACGATCCTGGCCCTCATGGCCTCGGGCGTCACCGGCTCGTGCTTGCCCCTGCGGACGGTCTCGTCGTTCGCCACAACCACCACGAGCTCGTCCCCGTAGGAGCGCGCCTGCTCCAGATAGGATATGTGGCCCGGATGGATGATGTCGAACACCCCCGACGCCATGACCCTGGTCATGGTATCAGAGGTCCTCCCCGGATGACCTGAAGGCCTCCCACCTCTCGAGGATCTCCTCGCCCGTGACGAAGCACAGCCCGTTCCTCTCCGCGTACTCCTCGACGCTGGATCTGGGCATGGCGCCTCCGTCGTCGCCCATCATCTCGCAGATGGTGGCGGACGGCTTCACCCCGGCCATGTACATTACAGCGGTGCACAGCTCCGTGTGCCCCCTCCTGTCCACGAGGATCCTGTCCGTCGTGTTCAGAAGATGGACGTGACCCGGGGCCCTGAACCTCTCGCCCATCTCCCTGCGGATCTGCTCCACGGGAGCGCCGCTGAAGATGGTCTCCGCGTACTGGGTGATCGTCAGCGCGCGGTCGTCGTCGGTGATGCCGGTGTAGGTGTCGCGGTGGTTGATGGTTATGCCGAACGAGGACTTCGTCCTGTCATACGGGATGTCCGTCGGTGCCATCGCCCTGAGGAGCGGGTAGCGCTCCACATCATCCCAGAAGACATCGGACATGAATGGGAGTCCGATCTCCTCGGCGAGCCTCCCGGGCGTGGTCGTGCAGACGAGCCCTCCGGCGTCATGGCGCATCGTCCTCAGGACGGCGGGCGTCACGAACTGCGAGGCGACCGTCATGTCGGTCTCCCTCTCCCTGTCATCGAAATCGTAGACAAGGATGGGCCTTCCGCGCCTGACATCCTCAAGTACCCTCTCGAATCCGCTCATGTTCTCGTCCTTGAATCTCCAAAGATGAAATAAAGGCGGTTCGAATTACCAGAATTGTTGTAGATGATGGTCCGGGTTGTTGAAGGTGCGGATCCGGGCCTTCAGAAGATCACGTCGGGGACATGGGTTCCGCATATGAAGGTTTTTCCCATAAGGGACGGAGTTCTCAGGTGCCGTTACCCATCCCGCTTATATACTGAAGTCCGAGCGGGTGGCATGAACCTCAAGACCGTGGCAGGGAAGACGGTGTTCTTCGCCCTCATCTGCCTGTTCGTGGCCCTGTTCGCCGCAGCGTTCGGCCAGGAGAACTCCCTGACCGGCGTGGTAGTGGTGGTGCTGGCGCTCATGATGCTCGGCCAGGACCTGTCGGTCCGTCCTGGGCTGAACCTGCTGGGACTGGTCGCTTTCACGCTCCTGATGGGCGTAGGCGCGTTCGTGTCCGTCTGGTGCGGGAACGCGTTCGTCGGCGCCGCGATCAACTTCGCTGTCGTGTTCACCCTATGCTACATGACCACCCAGGATCTGAGATCTCCGATGCACTTCCCGTTCCTGCTCGGATACGCGTTCATGCTGTCCGTGCCGGTGTCCCCCGAGGAGTTGCCGGTAAGGGTGGCCGCGCTCGTGGTCGGGTCGGTGTTCATCGTCGCACTGAACGTCCTGCTCAACAGGAAGAGGCACGAGAGGACGTGCCACGACGGTCTGGTCGCCGTTTGCACCGAGGTGTCGGAATGCTGCGGCGACGTCATGGCCGGCAGAGCGGCTGACACGGAGGCCCTCGACGCGGTGTGCCTGAGGCTCAGGGGGAGCATGTACGACCGCCTGAGGAGGAGCTTCTTCTCCACTCCGGGCGACAGGACGGTGCTTGACCTGGTGTCCGCGCTCCAGATGGCCGGGCACGCCGTGTGCGAGAGGGAGAGGGACCCCGAGGTCCTGAGGGCGCTGTCGAGGCTCATGGACTCGGTCCGCGGGCACGAGAGCGGCAGGACCGAGGTCTCCGTGGTCGCCGGACTGGCGGACGACTTCCTTTCCGGGTGCACCGGCGCGGACCCTGTCCTCACAGCGTCGGTCGTGTCCCTGAGGGGCGGTCTGCTGTCTCTGTCCGAGGGTGGCAGCGATCGCAGGGACCTCCGCGGAAGGGTCAGGGCGGTCGCCAGGGAGACCGCGCACCGCGACTCGGCGCGCTTCACGTTCGCCGTCAGGATGTCCGTGGTGTTCGCTCTGCTCGGATTCGTCTGGCAGTATTGGGACCTGGAGAACGCCAAATGGCTGCTGTTCACCACCGTGGCGCTGGTGCTCCCGTACGTGGACGGCGCCTGGAGGAAATCCGCCATGAGGCTCACCGGGACACTGGTCGGCGTCGCCGCATTCGCCGTCGTCCTGGTCCTTTGCGGCGGGGACGTCGGCCTGCTGACGGCGGCGCTGATGGTCGCCAACTACGTGTACACCGTCCTGGATCCGAAGAGGTACGACGTGATGATGGTCTTCATCACGTTCTCCGCCCTTGTGGCGGCGTCGATGTCCGCTCCGGCGACCGATGCGGTCGCCGAGAGGGTGGCGTTCATACTGCTGGGTGTCGTGGTCACCACAGCCGCGAACTTCCTCCTGCTCCCGTACAGGGTGTCCGACGAGGACCGTTCCCTGGGCGACAGGTACCTGGCGCTGAACGACAGGATGCTCGGGAGGGTGGAGGCCTGCCTAGAGGGCCGCAGGAACGAGGACGGGGAAACCGTCGACTCCCTGGCGGCCGCGGGCGTCTCCGACAAGATGCACATGAACGCGGAGGCGGAACCGGACGACGGGAGGATGCTCTTCCTGTCCAGACAGGATGCCGTCGCCGCACAGTGCCTCACCCTGTGCAGGTACGCCGGCGCCCTTTCGGATGCAGGCAGGGCCGCCGCAGGCGAGATGCTGGCCGGAGGCGATCCGGACAGGAGCGGACTGACCGGTGCGGACAGGAACTTCAACGCGGTGCTGAGAGCGACACTCGACACGCAGGAGGCGTCCAGGAGGATGCACCGCGCAGCCTGATCCCATGCGGTTCCCGGGCATCGCGGCCCGCGGCATCCCCCATACGCAGGGTTTAAACGGATGCCAGCGATTGACGGACGATACCATGTCACAGGAAGACGCCAAATTCATCCGCGAGAAGGTCATGGCCCACAACAAATGGTTCGAGGAGTGCATCCCGATGATCGCCTCCGAGAACCTCATGAGCCCGCTGGCCAAGGAGATGCTGATCTCCGACTTCGCGGACAGATACGCCGAGGGTCTCCCCGGCAAGCGCTACTACCAGGGCAACATCTATGTGGACGAGGTGGAGCTCAAGACCATCGAGCTCGCCAAGAAGGTCTTCGACGCCCAGTTCGCGGACGTCAGACCCATCTCCGGAACCGTCGCCAACATGGCGGTCCTCTTCGCCTTCGCACAGCCCGGCGACACGATCACCACCTGCGCGCTCGCACAGGGGGCCCACATCTCCACCTGCGAGTTCGGGGCCTTCGGACAGAGAGGCGTGAACTCCGTCAACTACCCGTTCAACGAGCACGACATGAACCTCGACGTCGACGGCACCATCAAGCTCCTGAAGGAGGTCAAGCCCAAGGTCGCACAGTTCGGTCTGTCCGTGTTCCTCTTCCCCCCACCGCTCAAGGAGCTCCAGGACACGTTCAACGAGATCGGATGCCTCGTCTGGGAGGACTGCGCCCACGTCCTGGGTCTCATCGCCGGAGGTCAGTTCCACGACCCCCTCAGGGAGGGCGTCAACATCGTCTCGTCCTCCACCCACAAGACGTTCCCCGGACCCAACCACGGACTGCTCCTGGGACAGAACATGACCGAGGAGCAGGAGAAGAAGCTCCAGAAGGCCGTCTTCCCCGGAGTCACCTCCAGCCACCACCTCCACGCAATGGCCGCGCTCGGCATCACCCTGGCCGAGATGGAGGTCTACGGAAAGGAGTACGCCGCACAGGCGTGCAAGAACTCCAGGGCGCTGGGCGAGGCCCTCTACGAGCTCGGGGTCCCGGTCCTGTGTCCCGACCTCGGATTCACCAGGTCCCACGCCATCGCCGTCGATGTCTCCCAGTTCGGAGGCGGAAAGGACTGCGCCAAGGACCTGGAGGACGCCAACATCATCTGCAACAAGAACATGCTCCCCAGAGACACCAGCTCCGTCAGGCCGTCCGGACTCAGGCTCGGATCCCAGGAGATGACCCGCCTCGGCATGAAGGAGTCCGACATGAAGCAGGTCGCTGAGTTCATCGCCAGGGTCGTCGTCAAGAAGGAGGACCCCGCCAAGGTTAAAGAGGACGTGAAGGCATTCAAGAAGCAGTTCACGACCATCC
>CAZLMR010000108.1:0-4782 GCA_964560575.1 uncultured Methanomassiliicoccales archaeon
CATGCACAGGTTGTAGTTCGCCTTCAGCAGTTCGAGGGAGGCCTGGACGGCCTCCCTCGACCTCCCGAAGGTCACGGTGCGGCGTCTGGCTCTTGAGGACAACAGTCTGATCGTGAGATTCTGACGCTCGATGGCTGACGTGTTCATCAGGTCGTCTGGCACATGTCCGTACACGTCGTATCTTCTGACCTTCCTCAGTCTCCAGCCTTCCGGGTCTTCTCCACGATCGCGTAGTTCAGCCGATCGGAGGGCACCAGGCGGTCGGCCCCTGGCCGACCGCGTCCCCTGTTGCCGATCACATACATCCCGTACCTTTCCAGGAGAACCGTACGGTACGGTTTGCAACCGTCCGTCATGAAGTAGGGGACATGGTCGACGGCGAGCTTGTCCAGCTCGCCGTTGACGATCCTCTCGGCGACATCGTGCCCTCTCCCGTCGGCGACGATGCCGAGAAGATATTTCTCAACGGAGCAGAAAGAGGTCCGGATCCGATCTCCGTCCTCCCTGAAATGGTCCCCGACGAAGATCATCTTTTTTTAAAGTGTACAGCATCTCGTCGAACCGGAGACACACTGGACGAACCTTCCCCCTCTCCAAGCTCTCCGATACGAGCTTGGCATGGTTGCCGCCCTTCTTGGTCCTCTTCATGACGGTCTTCGGCGTGCAGCCGACGATGTCGGCGGTCCGAAGGACGCCGACACCGTTGGCCTGGCACGCCACGATAAGGTTGTGCTGCTCGCGGGTCAGATGCGTATACTCGTACGCAGTGCCGGTGCGGTCGTTGAACACACGACCGCACGTCTTGCACTTGTATTTGCGGACGGTTCCGGACTTGGTCTGGTATGTGCCGTTGGCTATGATGTTGCCTTGACCAAGGACTCCGTAATGCCGGCAGTCCTCGTTCGGACACGAAACGTCCAGAAACTTCTGTTTGGGGCCCCTCTTGCCCATCTCATCACCGAAATGGGATGAGAGTATAAATATAAAATATCAACCAAAAAGTATCAGATTACCTGGACGAAGATTGACAGAGAATGGCAGACAACCGCAGACGATGTCAGGCATTCTCATGCCCTCGATGACCCGATCCCATGTCCAAATCGTGTAATAGAAAATGGAAGGAGGGGGACGGATCCCCCGTGTTTCTTTAGTGGTCTCTGTGATCACTCGGACTTCTCGTCCATGGCGGCCTTCTCGGCCTTGGACATCAGGAACCTGGGGCCCTTCCAGTTCCAGTCGCCCAGCAGGTGCATCACGGCGGGGACGATGTAGGTCCTGACGATCAGCGCGTCGCACAGGATGGCGAAGCACAGGGCGAATCCGAACTGCTGGAGCATGCCCATCGAGGACAGCATAAGCGTTCCGAAGGCGCCGCCCATGATCAGTCCGCAGATGGTGATGACCGATCCGGAGTGGACCACGGCGTGGTGGATGGCCTCGTCGTTGCTCATGCCGTTGGCCCTGACGTTCTCCTTGATCCTCGTGGTCAGCAGGATGTCGTAGTCCATTCCAAGTCCGAGGCAGATGACCAGCAGGATGAGCGGGATCAGCCAGGTGACCTCGTCGCCGAACAGCAGGTGCGTGGCGGCCAGGGTCCAGCATATGCTCATCAGGATGGTCGCCACCGACCTGAACGGGATGGTGTACGAGCGCATCACGAAGAACAGCAGGATGATGATCAGGATGACCACCAGGATCTCGATGTTCGTGAACTCGCCGGAGATGATTTCCGAGATGTCGTACATCACGACGGCGGTACCAGTGACCCATGTGGCGGTGATGCCGGCGTTGTCGGCGACGAAGCCGTCGACCGCGCCCTGCATGAACGCGATGGACTCCATGGACCTGGGGGACATGGCGGCGTCGTGGGTGGACGCGGACAGCTTGAGGTAGGTGACGTCGCCGGTGTTGATGCCGTTGACGTTGAAGTCGCCTCCGATGAGGCTGAGGCTGTCGTTCACGATGTAGTCCAGGGTGCCGTTGGCGCTGATGGCGATGATCGCGTCGCGGATGTTGCCCTGCATCTCCGTGTTGCCGGCGAGCCCGTTGTAGATTCCGGACAGGTTGTCTATGCCGAACGCGGCGAATTGGTCATCGAGCTGTCCGGTCGAGATGTAGTACTCGTACTGCTGCTGGACCGCGGGCAGTGCGGCCTCCAGCACGAGGACCTCGTTGGCGCTGGCGTTCTGGACGGCCGTCTCGACGATGGACGAGCCGCTCATGATGAAGCTCATGTAGTCGGTGATACTGACGCCGAGTTCGGCCATCGCCTCGCTGACCAGCGTCTGCCACATGAACGGCCCCGTGAACTCGGCTATGTTGTCGTCACCGTTCTCCCCGGTGATGCGTTCCTCCAGATCCGCCATCGAGCTGCTAAGGCCCGCCTGGTCGGTCCAGGTCAGGGTGTAGCTGCCCTCTATGACGTTACCCATTGGGTCCACGGCGGGGCTTATGGTGGCGACGGGCTCGTCGTACTGCAGCACGACGTAGTTGGGGTAGATCATCCCCTGGTCGGCGTACTCGCCGAGGAGCTGCATCCCCGACTCGGAGTCGCCGGTCATCAGGGAGCTGGTCATGTCGTAGGACGTCTCCGACTCGGCGGTGACGTACAGTGCGGGTATGGTGACGAGGACCGCCACGACCACGATGGCCTTGGCGTGCTTGAGTGTGAATCTGGAGGACCTGTCGAAGTAGGCGTGTCCGACCCTGGAGCACCAGGCGAACCAGCCCTTGGTGGCCTTTCCGCCCTCGTGGTACTCCTTCATCTTGGTGGGCCAGAAGATCCTGTCGCCCACGACCTCGAGCAGGGCGGGGATGAACGTCAGGGCCGCGAACAGCGCGACGATGATTCCCAGGGCGAGGCAGATTCCCATGGTGGAGATCATGCTGAACGAGCAGATCGACATGGCTCCGAATCCGATGATGACGGATGCACCGGAGATGGTGATGGACTCCCCGGCCCACTTGATGGCGCTGTGCAGGGCGTCGTGATGGTCCTTGCCGTCGCGCCTCTCCTCCCTGTAACGGGCCAGGATGAAGATGCAGTAGTCGCAGCCCGCACCCATCATGGAGACGAGCAGCATGACCTCGGTGATGAAGAAGATGTCCATGAAGTACATCAGACCGTAGATCAGACCCATGGTGACGGCGAACGCCACACCCATGGTGACCGGGGGCATCGCGGAGGTGATGAACGACCTGAAGAACAGTCCGACCAGGATGAGGATCATCAGGACGGTGAACACGTCGATGTGGGAGATGTCCTCCATGGCGCCGGTCTCCATGTCGTAGGACACCGCGGGGTTTCCGGTGAGGTAGATGCCGAGGTCGTCGGCGGCGCCGGAATCGGCGAGGGCGGCGTCGATCTGGTCCCTCAGGACGGGGGTGTCGTCGATGACGCTGCCGGTCCACTCGGGGTTGTACGAGAAGGATGCGACGACGATCCCGGACCCGTCGTCCTGGGGGTTGCTGGTGGACGTGTCCATCAGCAGGGAGATGGACTGGATCTTGTCACCGATCGAGCCGTCCTCCAGCTGATATACGAACAATCCGTTGTCTAGCGCGGTCTGGAGGGTCTGGACGACCTCCAGGGCCTGCAGGCGCTCCTCCTCGTTGTCGTATCCGACCACGAGCATCGGCAGCGATGACGCGTCGGCATCCGACGACGGGAAGTAGGTCCCGATGATCCCGAGTCCCTCCATGGACTCTGAGCTCTCGATGCCCATCTCATTCATGTCGTAGCTCATGTTGCCGAAGGCGTTGATCGCCGGCACGGCGGCCACCAGGAGGATGACGATCCAGGCGGCCACGATGAGCTTGGCATGTTTGATGATGGCATCTGCTAGTCTGTCATATGCCATGCGGAGACGAACAACATGCTGTATAAAAAGGGTTCAACGGATGCTTCCGTCCGACGCTCCCTTCCAAGCAAGGTCCGTAGGACCTTGAGGTCGCCATCCCGATAAGAGCCGGATGCCGGCCCACGGTGCATCGTGTCCGGAATTGTATAAAAGTAGATTTTCAATCAGATATATTTGTAAAAAAGTAGTAATACTAAGAATTAAAATTGTAAATTAATTGATTTTTCTTCGAAATAATTTGTATAAAAATAGATTTATGTTGAACTGCATGGAACTGCATGCGCCGCAAGGTACTGGACATCATCGACGAATGGTACAGGTCGGACAGGAGGTCCGCACTGATGATTCGCGGAGCGAGGCAGTGCGGCAAGACCTATGCCGTCGAGAAGTACTGCGGGATGAAGGGCGTACATTCGATAAGGGTGGACCTGGCCAGGGACGAGAGGTCCCGCAGGGCCTTCGACGGGAATCTGGATGTTGACGAGATCATACTGAACCTGTCGGCGGAGCATCCCGGTTTCGACTTCATCCCAGGGAGAACGCTGATCTTCCTAGACGGAATCCAGGAATGTCCTCGCGCTCGCACAGCTCTGAAGTTCTTCGCTGAGGATCCTGGGAGGAGGTACAGAGTGATCGCATCGGGATCCCTGCTGGGCCTCCACATGAACGATGTCCCCCTCCCCCCGACCGGATACGTCGAGGAGACTACCATGGGCCCCATGGATTTCGAGGAGTTCCTGTGGGCAATCGGCGTACCGGAAGGGGTGATGGACCTCGTCAGAGAGTCGATATCGTCATGCGAGGCGATCGATCAGGCGATCTTCGAGTCGCTGAGCAGATACCACCGTTGGTACATGGCCGTCGGTGGCATACAGGAGCGGTCATCAAGAATCTGACTTTGGAGAATGAGATTGTAGTTTCT
>CAZLMR010000109.1:0-4781 GCA_964560575.1 uncultured Methanomassiliicoccales archaeon
CCTTCGCAGAGGAGTACGCCATGTTCATCGCCAAGGGCAGGACATGGAGGATCGTCGAGATGCGCGAGGACGAGATCCTCGTGGAGGAGGCGCGCGAGGTCGGATCGGTGCCGAACTGGGTCGGATCCGACATCCCTGTGCCCTTCGAGGTGGCGATGGAGGTGGGCCGCATGCGTCGCCTGAGGAACTTCGATGACTACCCCGGCGACGAGGGATGCAGGGGCGTGCTGGAGAAGTACTTCGCGAACCAGGACGAGAGGTTCAGGATGCCCACAGACAGACTGGTCACGGTGGAGGTCGGGGACAGGCTTGCGATCATCAACGGGTGCTTCGGCAGCCGCGTGAACGAGACCCTCGGGAAAATCTACGCCGCGCTCCTGACCGCCCGTCTCGGCGAGAGCGTCGGCATGACAGCGGACCCATACAGGATGATACTCGAGCTTCCGAGGAACATGAAGCGCGACGACATCCTCCAGACGGTCATGTCCGTGAAACCCGGGACCATAGAGGCCCTGGCCAGGATAACCATCCTGAACTCGTCCTTCCTCAGATGGAGGTTCGTCTTCGTCGCGAAGAAGTTCGGCATCATCGAGAAGAACGCCGACCACCGCTTCATGAACTTCGGGAGGCTGTTCGAGATGCATCAGGACACCCCGGCTTACAAGGAGGCGGTCAACAAGGTCCTGTGGGAGGACCTGGACATCCCCAACACCGAGAAGGTCGTGTCCATGATCGCGAACGGGGACATCAAGGTGGAGCTCGGCGGGATTTCCGCCATCGGCCTGGAGGGCATCGTGCGCTCGAAGGAGCTGATGCAGCCCGTCCGTGCGGACCACTCCATCCTCATGGCCCTGAAGAAGAGGCTCGAGGACGAGGTCCTGTTCGCGTCTTGCCTGAACTGCGGGTCCCAGTGGAGGTTCCGCGTCGGAGATGCGCCCAAGAGGTTCAAATGCCCACACTGCGGAGGCGTGATGATTGCCGTGCTGAAGAGTTACGAGAGGGAGAACATCGGCCTGATCAAGCTGACGGAGATGAACGCCCAGGAGAAGAGGGACAGGCTCCGCCTCTCCAGGAACGCGAACCTAGTGAACGAGCACGGGAAGCGCGCCGTCATCGCACTGGCGGGCAGGGGGATCGGCCCGGATGCCGCATCCAGGATCCTGCGCAGCATGCACGTGGACGAGGACGACTTCTACCGCGACATCATGAACGCCGAGATCCTCTACGCCAAGAACAAGAGGTTCTGGGACTGAGCGTGACCGAGCCCTTTATCTGAGCCAGAACCGATTTGAATCCGAGGCTCTGGACATGCTATTCTACTTCTCGGCAACAGGTAACAGCAAGAGGACCGCAGAGATCATAGCGGAACGCACTGGAGACAGACTGGTTTCGATATCGGGGTCGCTGGCCGATGGGAGGACCATATTCGACGCGTCATCGGATGACAGGATCGGATTCGTCATCCCCACATACTTCTACAACCCGCCGAAGGCCGTGATGAGGTTCGTCGAGGGGCTGGAGATCACCGGCTGCGAGGGGAAGTACACCTATATCGTGCTGACGCTCGGCACCAGGACCGGCACCGCCGGAAGGACACTGGCCAAGGCCCTCGCCGAGAAGGGGGTCGACGTAGTCGCCCAATTCTGCGTGAGGACGCAATACACCTACATCCCGTCCCTGGAGGTCCCCGGCGATGAGGAGCTGAACGTCATCCTCGACGAGGCGGACGCGGACTCGCGCAAGATCGCGGAACAGGTGGCATCGTTCGAGAAGGGGGACTTCAACAGGTTCGCAGGGACCGTCGCTGCCGCGGTGTCCCCGAGCATGAAGGCGGCCTACGACAAGACCTCCGCCACATCCAACTTCACCGTGTCGGACGAGTGCGACGGCTGTGGCGTCTGCGCCGATGTCTGCCCCGACCGCATAATATCCATGGAGAATGGAAGACCTGCATGGAACGCCGACTCGTGCACCCTGTGCCTGGCGTGCCTGCACCGCTGCCCCAGGGCGGCCATCGACCTCGGCGAGTCCACCATGGGCAAGAGACGCTACGTCAACCCCAGGACGGACATGCCCGTCGGCCCGATCTGACGTCAGCGGGATGTGACGGGGTTGGTGACCGAACCGACGCCGCGGATCTCCGCCCTGACGGTGTCCCCTGGCCTTATCTCGGACACGCCCTCGGGAGTTCCTGTGATCAGGATGTCCCCCGGCTCCATGGTCATGAACCTTGTGACGTACGATATCAGCCGGGCGACGGGGAAGATCATGTTGCGAGTGTTCCCGTGCTGTCTGACCTCACCGTTGACAGTCAGCGTCAGCTCCAAATCCTGAAGATCCCCCACGGTCCCGACCGGCACCGGCTCCGACATGGGTCCGAACGTGTCCATGCCCTTGCTGAGGTCCCAGGTGTTGCCTGTCCGGCGGGCCTCGGTCTGCATGTCCCTGGCGGACACGTCGTTGAAGACCGCCACATGGGAGATGTACGACAGGGCATCGGCCTCCGTCGCATCCTTGCACCTGGCTCCGAAGATGACCGCGAGCTCGACCTCGTGCTGGACATTGGTGACGCCGGACGGTATGACTATGCTGTCCCCGTCCGATATGAGACAGCTGGACGGTTTGAGGAACACCGTCGGCTCCTTCGGTAGCTCGGACTCGAGCTCCTTCACATGGGAGCGGTAGTTCCAGCCTATGCAGACGATCTTTCCGGGTGCCATGAACGGCGATTGGATGCCGACGATATACACATGTCGACGGCAAACGCAACAGTATCCTAGGGTCTGACTGGAAGAGTATGAGTATGAGCACAATGGCGAGGTGCTGAAATGGGACTGCCGATCAACGTTTCAGCCATTCTCAACGGTCGCACTGTGGAGAGCAACAGGGTGGAGTATAAGAGAAACTGGAATCCGGAGCGCGTCCTGCACACGGTATGCGCATTCGCCAATGACTACGAGGACCTTGGCGGAGGATACGCGATGATCGGCATAGAGGATGATGATGGATACAGAGGGGACATCATCGGCCTCACGGACAGGGACATCGTGGAGATCGACCGCGGACTGATCAACGTATGCAATACGATAGAGCCGAAGTACATACCCGAGATGTCCGTGGAGGAGATCGACGGAAAGAGGATCGTTGTCATCTGGGCGACGAGTGATGACAGGCGTCCGTTCAAATGCCCGGTATCCCTGGGATTCGATAAGAAACACAACATCGAGAAGGCCTACTACATAAGACATGGATCCCACACGGTGAGGGCGAGCAGAGACGAGGAGGTGCGTCTCATGGAGCTGTCCAGAAGGGTCTCGTTCGACGAGAGGGCATCGTCTGCGGGAACCCTGAAGGATGTGAAGCGCGGTCTTGTCGAGGAGTATCTGGACAGCGTCGGAAGCAACCTTGCCGGACAGGATATCCCGGACATGGAGCTCTATGGAATGATGAGACTGGTCAGAGGACCGAAAGAGGACCTCAGGCCCATCAATGCCGCGCTCATGATGTTCTCCCCCAGACCCGAGGACCACTTCCCGTACTCCAGAACCGAGGTGGCGATCATCCATGATCCCGCAGGGAGGCTGATGGATGAGGCCACGTTCAACGGCCCGGTGAACATGCAGATCGTCAGAGCGATCGAGTTCATCAGGGACAGAGTGATCGTAGAGAGAGTGAGGAAGGTGCCCGGACAGACCGAGGCCCTCAGATACTTCAACTATCCCCTCGAGGCGATAAGGGAGGTTCTCGTGAACGCTCTCTACCACAGGAGCTACGAAATCCCGGAACCGGTCAAGGTGTACATCTACAACGACCGCATCGAGATCACAAGCCTTCCTGGTCCGGAACCCGGGATACCGGACGAGGACATACGCAACCTCAGGATGAGGGGCAGGTTCTATAGGAACAAGCGTCTGGGCGATTTCCTGAAGGAGCTCCACCTCACCGAAGGACGCAACACCGGACTGGCCATGATCGTCGAATCCCTGAGACACAACGGCTCCGAGCCACCCATCTACGAGACGGACTCCGACAGGACGTATCTGAGTGTCACGATCCCAGTGCATCCCGACTTCAAAGGGGACCCAATCCAGCCAGCCATCCGTAGGGAGCAGAGAAGACGTTCATCGGAGGACATCAAACAGGATATAATCGAGGTCCTGGACAGGGAGGGGTGCCTGCCATCCAAGACCATAGCGATGGAACTGGGATACTCCACCGTCACGCCGGTACTGAGAAGATGCATAAACGAGTTGATAGAACTGGGCGAGCTGGAATACCTGTTCCCGGACAAACCGAACGACAGCCGTCAGAGGATATGCCGCAGAAGAGCCGTCAGATGAACCCGCCCTTCACGGTGAACTCGGGCTTCTTCTCCTCGACCTCGGGCTTCTTCAGAGTTATGCCCGACTTGCCGTAGTAGCCCTGGCAGATCACGTAGACCTCCGAGGACGTGTCCCTGGAGGCATCCGGTGAATGGACCTTGACTGACTGGAAACGCTTCTTCAGCTCGGTCATGAGGGAATCGAACATGTCCCCCATGAAGACCTTCATGACCAGCTTGCCCTCCTTCTTGAGGATGCGGTCGCACACGTCGACAGCATACATGCAGAGGTTGATGGACCTGGCATGGTCCATGGAGTAATGGCCCGCTATGTTCGGAGCCATGTCGGACAGGACCACGTCCGCCTTGCCCCCGAACCTGTCCATCAGCTCGATCATCGTCGAATCGTGTGTGATGTCGCCGATGAACGTCTCGACCCCATCGATGGGCTTGATGTACC
>CAZLMR010000110.1:0-4705 GCA_964560575.1 uncultured Methanomassiliicoccales archaeon
TCGTCATGGACACCGCCCCCACCGGGGAGACGCTCAGGCTGCTGAGCTTCCCGGACGTCACTAACTGGTACCTGGACAAGGGGTTCGGCATGATCAAGAGGCTGATGCACATCGCCCGCGCCACCGTGGGCAGGGTCATGGACATGCCCCTCCCGTCCGACGAGGTCCTGGAGAGCGTAGGGGACATCAAGGACAATATGGACCGTGTCAAGGTCCTCCTCGAGGATCCGCACAGGACCACCGTGAGGCTCGTCCTGAACCCCGAGAAGATGGTCATAAGGGAGACCATGCGCGCGTACACCTACCTGTGCCTCTACAACAAGAACGTCGAGACCCTGGTCGTCAACAGGGTCCTGCCCGAGGAGGCAGGCGAGGGAGGGTTCTTCAAGGACAAGCTCAGGGAGCAGGAGGAGAACATGGAGCTCATCCATCACGCGTTCGACCCGATGGAGATCAAGTACTGCGAGATGATGAGGACGGAGCTCCGCGGTCTCGACAAGCTGAAGCTGATGGCGGATATGATCTACGGGGACGAGGACCCGTACAAGATCTATTCGGAGCGCAGTCCGATGTCCTTCGTCACCGAGGGCGGCGTCGACAAGATCGTCATGAGGATGCCCTTCGTCGACAGTTCCAAGGTGGAGCTGTTCCGCATCGACCAGAGCACCGTCATGATCCATGTGGGCAGCCAGAAGCGCAACATCCAGCTCCCCGACGCTCTTGTCCACGCCCAGGTGGTCGGGGCAGACTTCAAGGATGATGAGCTCATTATAAAGTTCAAGAGGGAATGATCATGGCAGGCACCGAAGAGGAATTCCAGGAATTCGTTTCGAAGAACAGGGAGCTCATCGAGAAGATCATGGTCCTCCAGAAGGAGGGGGCCATCGAGATCGCATCGGCCGGCAGGAGCGCGGCCCATGACGCCATGAATGCGGCCGACGTGGCCAAGGAGAAGGCGGAGGAGTTCGCGAAGGCGACATACTCCATGTTCATGGACCCGGAGGTCCAGAGGCACTTCATGGCTATGGGGATGGAGCTCTTCATGGGGCTCTCCGCCATGATGCAGAAGGCGCCCATACCCGATTTCATGAGGGATGCCGCCAGCAGCACCGAGAGGAACTGGAAGGACAGCGCCTGCAGGGCCAACGACACCTGTGGCAAGGCGAAGGTCCAGAAGGTCGAGATCAACAGGGACGAGCCCGAGGGCCCGTCCGAGATCAAGGTGACGGACTACACCAAGACGGAGTGATCCGATGTCATTCGGATCGGAGGCCGTGCGTCTGGCCAGGGCATCCGTCGAATCGGAGGTGCGCGGGACTCCGCTGTCCCTCGTCCCCGAGGACGGACGCTTCATGGAGCCGTCGGGCGTCTTCGTCACCCTGAGCACCTATCCGTCCCACGACCTCCGCGGCTGCATCGGTTTCCCGATGCCGTACTACCAGGCCGGAAGGGCGATAGAGGAGTCCGCACGGGCCGCGTGTCACGACCCGCGCTTCCCGGACCTGAGGGAGCGGGAGCTGGACCACATAACGGTTGAGGTCACCGTGCTGACCGTCCCGGAGGAGATCCATGCGGAGGCCCAGGAGGACATCGTGTCCTCGATCGTGATAGGCCGTGACGGGCTCATACTCGAATACAGGGGCAACAGGGGGCTGCTGCTCCCGCAGGTGCCGGTCGAATGGGGATGGGATGCCAGGGAGTACCTGGCGCACCTGTCGATGAAGGCCGGCCTCCCGCCCGATGCATGGACATACAAGGGAGCGAGGATCAGCTCGTTCCATGGCGAGATCTATCATGAGACGACGCCGAACGGTGATGTGATCAGGGGTGATTGATACGGACATAGAGAAGGTGATCCAGGGGCGTGCCTTCATAGACGGAGAGCTCCGCTATGCCGAGATAGGCATATCGGATGGAAGGATCGTGACCGTGGGAAAGCTGGTCTCCGGAGGGGACGAGAGGGTGGATGTGGGCACCAGCGGGATAATCCTCCCGGGCTTCATCGACTCTCATGTGCATTTCAGGGACCCGGGCATGACGAACAAGGAGACGTTCGACACCGGGACGCTCTCGGCGGCTTACGGGGGCGTCACCTGCGTTCTGGACATGCCCAACACCAAGCCCCCCGTGACCGACGTCCAGACCATGATGGACAAGAAGGCGTCCGTCAGGGGCAGGGCCAACGTGGACTACGGACTCTTCGCAGCGGTCACGGCCAACATCAACGCCGGAATGCTCGCACCGCTGGTCCCGGCCTTCAAGCTGTTCATGGGTTCCACCACAGGCAACATCCTGCTGGATGACGACGAGGAGATGATCCCCGCCGTGAGGGACGTCCTCGCCACCGGCCGGAGGATGAGCGTGCATGCGGAGGACGACCATCTGATCAAGAAGGATGTGGAGCGCTGCACCAGGGACCATCTCAGGAACCGTCCCGCCGAGGCCGAGTGGACCGCCATACACCGGCTTGCATCGAACTTCAGGGGCGGTGCGATAAACATCTGCCATCTGACGACATCCGAGGGTCTGGACCTCGCCAAGGCCGCCGGCTTCTCCACGGAGGTGACCATGCATCACATGATGTTCGAGGTGGACCGTCACACCGGTGCGGAATACAAGGTCAACCCTCCTCTGAGGGACATCGACTGCCGTGACAGGCTGTTCAGACGCTTCACCGCCGGCGACATCGACATGTTCGGTTCGGATCATGCTCCGCACACCGTCGAGGAGAAGGCTCAGGAGTTCGATGCCGCGCCCGGCGGGATACCCGGCGTCGAGACCACGATGCCAATGGTCATGGACATGGTCCGCAGGGACGTCATCCCGATGTCCCAGGCCGTCCGCATGGGTGCGGAGAATCCCGGAAGGCTCTTCTCCCTGCGCAAGGGGAGGATAGCCGTCGGTTACGATGCCGACCTCCTCGTGTTCGACATGAGGCGGTCCTCCGTCATCGATGCGAAGGCCCTCCACAGCAGGTGCGGGCACTCGCCGTACGGTGGGTTCGGCGCCGTCTTCCCCGAAACGGTTATGGTCAGGGGAGAGGTGCAGGTGGAGGACGGGGAGTTCTGCGGAGAACCCCTCGGGAGGGACGTCTGTGGCCGATTACGAAGTGGATTATTCCGAGGTTGCCGGAAGGAGAGTCGATTGCCCCAGCCAGTGCGGCATGTGCTGCCTGTGCCAGCCGGAGGTCCTGCCGGAGGAGCGTGCGTTCTTCCGCAAGAACCATCCCGATGCGCTGGTGAAGGCCAGGGGGCCGGAGCCGTACTTCGCCCTCGCCCTCAAGAAGGGCTGCGGATCGTGCGTCTTCCTGGAGAACAGGAGATGCAAGGTCTACGACCACAGGACGACCTACTGCAGGCAGTTCCCCTACCATCTCTACGCCAGCGACAGGATCAAGGTGGAGCTGGACCTCTCGTGCAGGGGCGCTTGGACAGGCACGGGCGCGGACGCCCTGACAGAGGCCAAGGAAATCGTCGCCAGGGCCGATTCCAGGATCGTCTCGGCGCTCGAGGAGTCCACCGCCGTCTACCGCGAGTTCTACGCCAACTGCAGGGAGGCGGGCGTCATGGCCGACCCGTCAGGGCTCAGGATGACCGTCTCCGAGAACCTCTCCATGTTCACCGACCTGGCTTACATAAGCCGCATAATGGACATGTCCCAGATCGAGCCCCTCATGTCGCTGTCCGGGATCCAGCCGGAGCGCAACCTGGACATCCCGTCTCTCGAGGAGGCGGGAAGGGACGCGGCGATGGAGTCCATGTCCTCGAACGACCCGCTCAGCGTGCCAGTGTACTGCGATCCGCAGTGGAACTGGAACATGTTCATGGCCTCCGAGGGGACCGTGGCATGGAACGTCATGGACGACGACGGAGATCTCCACGAGAAGGGGAGCGCCTCAGCCGAGGACATAAGGCTGCGTATCCCCGATGCGGCAGGCAGGCACGTCCTGTCCGAATACGTCCAGACGCTCAACGGCAGGGACAGCTTCATGGGCAGCGTGTTCTCCCTCATGGACGAGAACGGCTACGAGGACGACATGTCCAACGCATACTACGGCTGCATGGCCGTGACGGTCATGGACCTTCTCTGGAGGATGTCGGTCCTGGACCATTTCATGGGCATCGGCAATGGCGCCGACGCGGTCAGGGAGGCGATCATATTCTACGACATGGACCGTCTCGACGCCCCGACCATAGGTGCGTTCGTGTGAGCCGCTTCCACGCGCGTAATAATAAGGGAGCTCGTAACCTTCAAATAGTGAATGCCGTATCGTGTCAAAGGTAGCCACAATGATGAAGCCCTTGAACGTCCTAAATCAGGCCGTCGGCAGTAACGTCATGGTAGTGCTCAAAGGCGGAAGGGAGTACCGCGGGATACTCGACGGATACGATCCCCACATGAACCTGGTCCTCAGGAACGCCGAGGAGCGCTTGGACGGACAGCCAACGAGGAGCCTCAACGTTGTGATTGTCCGCGGGGACAATGTAATTTACATCTCACCATAAACAGGAGTGATTGATCATGGGAAAGGGAACACCGGCACAGGGAAGGCACAACAAATTCAAGACCCACATCCCCTGCCGCAGGTGCGGCAAGCGCTCGTACCACGTCAGGAAAGGAGTTTGCGCCTCCTGCGGATACGGCAAGACCGCGACCATCAGGTCCTACAACTGGGCTAAGATCCGCGACTAAGGGGATTGCATGA
>CAZLMR010000111.1:0-4626 GCA_964560575.1 uncultured Methanomassiliicoccales archaeon
TCCTCAAGATCTACCTCACAAGGAACTTCGCCCTCGCCATCATGTTCATCGCGATTTACGTCTTCCTCGGATACCTCCCGATGATCCCCATCCAGAACACGTACTACGCCTTCGTTTCCGTCACGATCATGGCGTTCTTTATGACCGTGTTCGCCAAACCTGATGACAACAAGAACCTGATACTGCCTGACGTCCTCAGATTCTGCCTGCCATCGGCCATAATGATAGCCGGTTTCGGGCTCATGGTCTACGCCGGATTCTGGACCATGTACTCGGAAGGCATCCTGACGATAGACTGGCAGAACATGGCAAACATCGCCGGGTTGGACAGCGTCGATGCACTGCTGGAGAAGTACAGCTGGGGAGCGGCCGGGGTCAACGAGTGCGAGATAGTGGCCAGATCGGCCATGCTGTTCTTCGTCAGCACCGCGGGCATCCTCCAGATGCTCCTCGTCTGTCCGAGGTTCAAGTTCCTCTCGCCGGACGGCAGGGTGAACAGGAGCATCATACCCATAGGGCTCGTGATCTTCGTGTTCCTCGTCATATTCGCCATGTACGCCTACTTCCCCATAGTGGCCGTAGACCTGGTCGAGCTGGTGATATTCCCCAACGAGGCTTTCCTGCTGCTGATCGCGATAGTGGCGATATGGTTCTTCGTGGAGCTCTTCGTCCTGAAGAAGAACGTCTTCAAACACGCCGTCGAGAGGCTGGAGACGCTCTACATGCAGAAGCTGCAGGACGAGTACACCAAAGGCGATGTCATCGAGGACGAATGATCAGGGTTCGTAGTTCCCGTCCCTGAACATCTGTATCATGACATACGACGCCATCTGTGCGTCCGAGAGCGCACGATGGTTCTGCGTACCGTGGATGCCCGCAGGGTCCCCGTCGACGATCTTGGAGTATGCCACATCCAGTTTGGGATACCTGTACTGCCTCCCGTAATACTCGCTGGGCACCTTGCAAACGGGTGTGGCGGCCAGCATGATGTCGTTGCAGAGGGTGAACTCGCCCTTCAGGTCCCAGGGTTCCTGGAAGAGGAACTTGTCCATGTCGTACTTGATGTTGTAGGCAGTGACGGTCTTGTTCCTGAGGATCCTGCGGACGTCCCCGATGACCTCCATGGCCGGAGGGGCGTTCGCCACCATATCAAGGGTCATGTCGGTGTTCTGGAAGATCCAGGCGTTGCGATGGTAGTCGTCCCATCCGTCGACGTCGTATCCTAGGACGGACGAATAGACATCCTCCACCGTGCCGTGACGAAGGGAGACCCTGCAGATGCCGACATCGACCACGAGGTCCTTCGGGGCACCCTCGAGTCCGGTGGTCTCCGTGTCCAGGACGTATATCTCATCCGGAGGGACCTCGTCAAGGGTGGCTATCCTGAAGCCCTTCGGGTTGCTTGGGTCCCTCTCGTACGTCCTGAATCCGCTCATGCCTCTGTCAACGGACAACTGTAATAAGAATGATGCTATGGATGGCCGTGAGATACGACAGGACAGTCACCGGCACGTTCATCTGCCGTCCCAACAGGTTCATCGCGATGGTGGAAGTAGACGGGATGACCGAAAGGGTCCATGTGAAGAACACCGGCCGCTGCAAAGAGATCCTCCTGCCGGGCACGAAGGTCGTCCTCGAGGACTCGGGGAACCCCGGCAGGAAGACCAGATACGATCTGATCGCCGCCTACAAGGGGGACAACCTCATCAACATTGACTCGCAGGCTCCCAACCGTGCCTTCTCCGAGTTCATTCCCCGGTCCGGGCTGTTCGGCGAGGAACCGACCGTGTTCCCGGAGCACACACACGGGGACTCCAGATTCGATTTCTACATCGAGTCCTCCGACAGGCGGATCTTCGTGGAGGTCAAGGGTGTGACAAGGGAGTTCGACGGGGTGTGCATGTTCCCGGACGCACCTACAGAAAGAGGCCTCAAGCATCTGATGGGACTTGAGAGGTGCCTATCGGAGGGATACGAGGCGTATCTCGCCCTGGTGGTCCAGATGAAGGGTATGAGGGAGTTCGTGCCGGATTACGACATACATCCCGAGTTCGGAAGGGAGATGGAGAGGGCCGAGTCCCTCGGAGTGAGGGTGCTCGTGTTGGACTGCGTGGTCACGGAGGATTCGATGACCATCGATTCTGCCCTGCCCCACAGATACATCGGCTGAGTCCTGACTCACTCGTAGTCGTCGTCGAATGCGCGTCTGGACCTCTTCCTCCTCTCGGCGGGATCCGAATCCTCGAGGGTCCTGATGAGGCTGATGTACTGAGACACGGCCTTCTCCTGGTCGTTGATCATCTGATGGACAAGATAGACGTTCTTCATGGTCGGGTTCGCCTGCATGAAACTACCGGAATCGGGTTCCTCCCTGATCATTCCGACGACCATGACCCTCATGGACTTCGTCCCCGCACGGGAGTCCTCATAGCCCATGACGGCCTCGAGAGCCGCCTCGCCGTAGGATGTGGCGTTGATGTATTTCATAGCCGCCTCGGCGATCTCCGGATAATAAACGAAATCGACGTTCTCCACAAGCTTGGAGAAGTCATGTCTGAGAAGGAACTGGTAATGTCCGTACCTCTTGATCTTGGAGATACCGACATCTGAGACGAGTTCCGACGGGGTGTACATGTCCCTCATGTCGCTGACCTTGAAGTCGGAATCGACCTGGAACTTCTTGACGGTCTTCCCGTTCGGGGTGATGACCATGTTCTTCCTCACCAGGTAAAGATCTATGTCCGGTTGGATGATCTTGTTGTACCTCATTATCTTCCTGGCCTCGTCCCTCTTGAGACGGCTCTCCTTGTTGCTGTTGACCACCGTGTCGAGGAAGAGGATGACGATGAGCAGGGCGATGTTGTTGCAGAAGATGTTGTTCATGTAGTCGCCCAGGGACCACACATCGTCGACGATGACGACGACGAGGAACATCACCAGGCTGGTCACTATGATGATGAGGATCGACCACCAAAGGACGTTCATCTCGTGGGAGCGTTCGACCGCGGAGGCCCTGATCTTGTCGAACTTCGGATCGAGGCCCTTCCCTCCGGAGGGCTTCTTGGATCTGATTGTATCCTTCACGTCATCGAGTCTGGCTTTGGCTGAGTCGACCCTGAGTCCCGCGGCCGCCTTGCCGTCGGGGAGCCTGATCTTCAAATCCTACACCTCCCAGCCAGCACCTGGCGTATGTTGTCCTGGGTCTCTTCTGCGGTGCAGGTGGTGTTCACCATGTACACCTCGCACTCGGACAGATATCTCCTGAAGAACTCACGTCTGAGGTCGGCCCGCCTCCTGTCGCAGACCAGCTGATGCGGGTTGCAGAACCCCTCGCAGGAAAGGTACTCGAGGGCCTCCTCGGCGCTCATGCGGAAGACGCTCCTCCCATCGGAGGCGTCGCGCTTCAGCAGGAAAACATAGCGCATGGACGTGCCCCGGATGACGGATCCCTCGCCGGCAACCCATCTCACATTCCCGATGCCGCGTCCTTTGTTGTCGAACCTGACCTCCTGCACGAGCGGCTTGTACTCCTCCCAGACATCGCCGATGTCCGCATCGATGTAGCAGTTCTTCTCGGAACCGTCCACGGCAGGTCTCCCTGATCCGAACGAGACGAAGTACCAGTCGTCGGAGATCAGATGGGCGTTCTCCATCCTGAGGAGTCCCCAGGACTGCGTCGTCTTCCCTGTCTTCGAAGGCGCGATCAGGGTGACGCCGGCACCGTCGATGTCCAACGCCGCCCCGTGGACGGAGTAGATTCCATGACCGTCCTCGAGGATGTTGCCGGCCATGCCGAGAGCGATACTCTTGATCCATCCATAGTAGTCGAAGTTGAAGAGGAACATGGTGAACGAGGACAGGTCGTACTCGGCGTGCAGGTCCGTGGACGGGTCATCGAGACAGTAGATCCTGGCATGGGACCTCACCGAATCCGACATATGGTAGAAGTTGTCCTGCCACATGTCGAGGTAGTCACGGTTGGATGTGAAGAGCTGGACGCAGATCCCGTTGATGTCTGCTTTGGATGTATGGAAGTTGAGCTTCGAACAGCGTTCGCGAAGCTCTGCGGTCCTATCGGAGCCGATGTTGACGATCCTGTAAGCCATGTTCTCGGATACCCGAATGTGTTCGGTCTTATATGATTGGATTGATTCGTCTCCGATACAATGGGCGGCTTCAGCACCTTGGAGGTAAGGACCAGAGATTCGCAGGACATCGTGGACATAACTTCCGATGTTCGGCGCATCGTAAGGAGAGCGGAGTGAGGGACGGGATATGCGTGGTGTTCTCTATGCACACCACTGCGGGGATCACCATCAACGAGAATGCTGACCCAGACGTGAAGATCGACATGATCGCCGGCCTTTCAAGGGCCTTCCCGGAGAGGGAGGACTACAGGCATGCGGAGGGCAACTCCCACTCCCATCTGAGGACCTCGTGCGTCGGACCGTCACAGACGTAAATCGTCACGGAGGGGGACCTCCTCCTGGACACCTGGCAAGGCTTATTGGCTCTTCGGGATCAAGGGTGGATTGCCCCGAATCCCATGTCGTCCGGTTTCACCCGGACGGTTCTGCGGATCCCCGCAGGGTTCCCATGCCGGAACCCAGGATGTTCAGCGCCGCG
>CAZLMR010000112.1:0-4621 GCA_964560575.1 uncultured Methanomassiliicoccales archaeon
CAACGGGGAGATACTCTGCGGTGAGTGCAAGATGTGCCTCACGGAGAGGATAAACGTCTTCCTGGAACAGCATCAGGACAAGAGGGAGAAGGCGAAGGACGTCGTGGCGGACATGACCTACGACGGATTCGAGTGGTGATTCCATGGTTACGGAAGAGATTCTTGAGGGACTTAGCTACAACGAGAAGAGGCTGCTGCTGGCGCTGCAGAAGAGAGGAGGGAGCGCATCCCCCTCGGACCTCATAGCGGACGGGGCCTTCGGTCTCGAGGTCGAGATCATGGGAGCCGCGTCATGGCTGGAGTCCAAAGGGCTCGCTTCGATCTCCGAGAGCTCCGAGAGGTTCTACGTCCTCGCGGACGCATCCGTCACCGAGCTCCCCGAGAGGACCGCGATCACGCTGATCTTCCAGGCCGGTGGCAGGATGGACATGGGCGCCCTCGCAGAGGGGATGTCCGGCGGTATGGACAAGGTCGCCGTCGGATGGCTCAAGAGGAAGGGTCTGGCGGACATCGTCAAGGAAGGCGACTCCAAGGTCCTGGTCCTCACGGACAAGGGCAGGGAGGCCCTCGAGACCCGCATGCCCGACGAGGAGCTGGTCTCACGCATGGCGGAGGGACCCGTTCCCGAGAGCGATGCGGATCCGAAGCTCATCAAGGATCTGAAGGGCCGTCAGGGGATGATCGCCGAGAAGGTCGTCACCGAGAGGTCGGTTGCCCTCACCGAATCCGGAACTGAGGCGGTGGCCTCGGGCATAGAGCTCAAGCCCCAGATCGCGGACATAACGGACCGCATCATCCAGAGCGGCGAGTGGAGGGACGCGGAGTTCAGGAAGTACGACGTCCAGACGTTCGCGCCCTCGGTCTACGCGGCCAAGAAGCACATGCTCTCCAGGCTCACCGCGCAGGTCGCCAGGATCTTCACCGAGATGGGATTCACCGAGATGTCATCCGAGTACGTCCAGCCATCGTTCTGGAACATGGATGTCCTCTACACGCCGCAGGACCACCCCGCGAGGGACCTGCAGGACACGTTCTATCTGGAGCATCCCGCCAGCATACACGTCGACGACGAGGAGCTCGTGGAGGAGATCAGGAACATCCACGAGAACGGCGGGGACACCGGATCCACCGGCTGGGGCGGCACATGGTCCAGGGAGAGGTCCGAGGCCGCCATCCTCAGGACCCACAGCACCGTGAGCAGCATCAGGTTCATCGCCGAGCACCCTGACGCCCCGCAGAAGGCGTTCTCCATCTCCAGGATCTTCAGGAAGGAGTCCATCGACGCCACCCATCTGCCGGAATTCACTCAGATCGAGGGCATCATCATCGATGAGAACGCCAACTTCGACATGCTGATCTCACTCATCCGCGAGTTCTACTCGAGGATGGGGTTCGACCAGATCCGCATAAGGCCCGCCTACTTCCCGTACACCGAGCCGTCTCTCGAGCTCGAGGTGTTCTTCAACGGAAAGTGGATGGAGCTCGGAGGGGCCGGGATATTCAGGCCGGAGGTCGTCGCGCCCTTCGGTGTGAAGTACCCTGTGCTCGCCTGGGGATTCGGTTTCGAGAGGCTGGCGATGCTCAAGTGGGGCATCAAGGACATCAGGGACCTCTACATCTCAGATATGGACACCCTCAGGACCAACACCGTCCTCTGAGATGGCGCGGGCCCTGGTACGGAGCAGCCAGCTGGTCTGGTCGTCCCTCGTGGCGCAGGATGCGGCATCTAGAAGCTTCGCAGCCATGTCGTTCCTGCCTAGCGCCAGGTACGACTCCCCCTCCCATCTGAGGGCCTCGTCGAGGCGGAAGAGGCAGCCGGTCTCCGTCATGCAGTTCCTGCACTTCCTGAGGTAGATCACGGCCTCCTCGTGTCTCCCGTTCACAGCCATGCACTTCCCTAGCGCGAGCGCTGTCGGGACGTCCCCGCGGTAGACGTCGAGCGCCTTGTCCAGAGCCTCGGCGGGTCTGCCCTCGTTCAGCAGGATCTCCGCCATCACCGCACCCTTGATGCACGGGTCGGCATCATCCGACCGCCCCATGCGTGCGATGGCCTTCCTGGCCTTGGACATCCGTCCGAGACGGAGGTAGCAGAATGCGGACATCGCGGACAGCATGGGCTCGTCCGCTGCCACGGCGAGTCTGTCGAGTGCCGCCGCGGTCTCCGGGGTGGGACCGTCCATGAGCGCATAGCGGTTCGACATGGCGAGCTTCGCCGCCTCCAGATGGCGTCCGGCATCGGCAAGGTGCTCGATGCGCTCATCGACGGGGGCACCGTTGTCGGCGCACCAGTCGGCTGCCATGCTGTGCCAGCGCCTCAGGGTGTCCCCATCCGCGCGGCCGCGGTACACCCTTCTGATGTCCGGTCTGATGCACACCATGCCCGCGGCGTCTATCGGCAGCAGTGGCTGGTCCCTGAGCTTCGGCGTCTGTGTGAAGTGTACGGGGGTGCGGATCAGGATGAGGCTCCCGAGGACATCCCTGTCCTCCTGCGGGAGGCTGTCGAAATCCGATGTCCTGCACTGGTTCAGCGTCTTCGGGAGGAGCACGTCGGCGTCGCGCTCCCCTATGAACATCTCGCATCTCTCGACTCCCTTCGGAGTCAGGATGTACACCTGCCTGTGCACCCTCCCGGTCCTGTTCATCACGATGGTCCTTGTCGATCTGACCATCCCCTCCCTCTGCATCCTGCCGAGGATGAGGGACGCGTACGACCTGGAGATCCCGAGGGCCTCGCCTATGCCGTCCTGGGTGAGGTCGAAGGGCGCGTCTCCGAAGCCGTCGATGTTGTAGTGTCTGTATCTGTACAGATGCAGCATGGTTCTCTGTGCCTGGGTCAAATGTTCCATGGATGTTCCCACGTCATGTTCGATTTAAGTCATGAGAGGTGCTGACAACGGTAGATAAACCTAAGAGCGCGTTCCCCTGCCAGTAACCGTTAAGGACATGTGGCGGATTGAAGGGACATGTCCAGGCTTCTCATATGCAGCGAACCCGACCTCCCATCGGTGAACATGAGGGCGGCCCTCAGAAGGATGCACGACTGGGAGGATGTCGGCGAGAGGGACGGCGCCAGACTCAGCGTCTGCGGCGACACGTACATGCTCTCTATCGACGACATGCACATCCGCCATGACGACCTGGACAGGCAGGCCGAGGATTTCGGGATAAGGGTCGACGAGGTCATCGTCATGTCCAAGCACTCGGCCAAGAGCGGGAAGCCTGCGCTGACCGCCCATCCGATCGGGAACTACCATGAGAACGAGTTTGGCGGCAGGGCGGAGACCCTCGTGAGGCCTGCGCCGGCGCTGATGTCAGACGCCCTGAGGAGGATCGTCTCATACAACGACGTACCTGAGGTGCAGACATGTTTCGAGGTCACACATCACGGCCCCTGGCTGGATCGTCCGACGTTCTACATTGAGATAGGCAGCGACGAGTCCCACTGGGGCGATGTCCATTCGGCGGAGATCCTCGCGCGCGTCATCACCGATCTGGAGCCGTGCGACGACTATCCCGTCGTGGTCGGCGTCGGAGGAGGACATTACGCACCCAGGTTCACCGATCTGGTGCTCACGCACAGGGTCAACATCGGCCACATGATCCCGAACTATCAGATCGAGGGCCGTGACGATGAGGATTTCCTCCGCATGCTGAGGGATGCGTGCTCCGTCACCGGTACGGACCAGGTGTACATCCACAGGAAGTCCATGAAGAAGCCCGAGGAGCGCAGGATCACGGACCTCATCGTGTCCGCCGGATACGACACGCCCAAGTCCGCGGACTTCGAGCCGATTCAGTGAGAGTCGACGAACGTGCCGTCGAACTTCTCGCCCAGGATGGCCTTCCTCAGCTCATCCAGGTTCCTTCCGTCGACGATCATGATGTCGATGTTCCTCTCGGCGGCGATCTTCACTCCCAGGGGATCGAAGACGCTGGACTTCGATGCCCCGTGCTCCTTGTAGACGATCTCCCCGAGCCTCTCGATGGTCATCTCGGGGATCCTCTCCGCATCGGGGTTCTTCCTGGGATCGTCGGTGTAGACCGCGTCCACGGACGTGGCGTTCACGACCCTGTCGGCATCCATGCAGGATGCGACCATCATGGCGACAGCATCCGTCGTGTGCCCTGGTTCCGTTCCGCCCATGACCGCGACCTTTCCGACCTGCGCGTTGCGGGCGGTCTCCTCGGCGGTCTCCGGGACCCTGTCGGGCATGTCCCCGAGGGCCAGTGCCAGCAGCTGCGCGTTGAGCCTCGTCGCACCTATCCCCAGGATGTCGAGCTGGTACGTATCCCCGCCGAGCTCGCGCCCCGTCTCCGCATAATACCTGGCGGTCTTCCCGCCTCCGCAGACGACGGCGAGCCTGACGCTGCCGGACAGCTCCCTTAGCATCGCGGCCAGTCTGGCTATGTATTCCGAATCATTGCTTCCGGGAACCAGGATGGACCCGCCGATTGAGACGACTACGCTGTCCGTTTGACCACTCACCTTCGAGTTTCGGATATGGCCAGATGGCTGAACCCATTTAAATCTTGGGCAGGTCCGGCCCATCCGCCGTCTTCGCATGCGCGTGGGCGCGCCTTTAAAGATAGAAGGGATTTGACAGAAAGACGTTGGTGAAGT
>CAZLMR010000113.1:0-651 GCA_964560575.1 uncultured Methanomassiliicoccales archaeon
TGCACCTGGCGAGGCCGACCACGTGGTCCTCCAGCCTGACATGGTACTTCTCGGCGACGTAGAAGTCGCGGATGATGGAGATGGTCGCGTCCGGGGCGATGAGGGCGATCTTGTCCACGGTCTTGGCGTCCAGCTCCCTGTCCTCGATCTTGATGATGTCCTTCCACTCCGTGGTCTTGGCGGAGATCACGTGCATGCCGATGCTGATGGACGAGTCGATGTTGTTCTCGTTCACACCCAGGATCTTCATGACGTTCAGCGCCTGTCCGCATGTGATGTGGTCGATGACGGTGCCGTTCCTGATCGGAGCGAGCTTCACTTCCTTGATGGTCCCCTCAGGCATCGATATCACCTCCGAGTATGGCGCAGAGCAGAGCCATCCTCACGGGCACGCCGTTGAACGCCTGCCTGAAGTACCTGGCGTGGGGCGTGCTGTCCACCTCCTGGGCGATCTCGTCGACCCTGGGCAGGGGGTGCATGACGATGAGGTCGCTCTTGGCCTCCCTGAGGATCGCGTTGTCTATCCTGTAGGTGCCGGCCACCTTGTTGTACTCCGTGGGGTCCGGGAAGCGCTCCTTCTGGATCCTCGTCACGTACAGGACGTCGGCCTGGTCGATCACGTCGTTCAGGTCGGCGGTCTTGGTGGGGTGG
>CAZLMR010000113.1:661-4604 GCA_964560575.1 uncultured Methanomassiliicoccales archaeon
CTTCTCCTCCAGGTGGGTGACGATGTCCGCCGGCATCTGGAGGCTCTCCGGAGCGACGAGCGTGAGCTTCGCCCCGAACATGGTGAGGGCGTCGGCCAGGGAGTGCACCGTCCTCCCGTACTTCAGGTCGCCGACCAGCACGATGTTGAGGCCCTCGAGGGTGCCCTTGGCCTCCCTCATGGTGAACAGGTCCAGCAGCGTCTGCGTCGGGTGGGACCCGGCGCCGTAGCCGGCGTTGATGACGGGGTTGATGGAGCAGTTGGCGGCGAGTCTGGCGGCTCCCTCGTAGGGGTGCCTCAGGACGATGAGGTCGCAGTACGCGTCGACCATCCTGATGGTGTCGGCCAGGGTCTCCCCCTTGGAGATGGATGTCATGGACATCTCCGACACGTCGATGACGTCGCATCCGAGCCTGTAGGCGGCGCTCTCGAAGGAGAGCTTGGTGCGGGTGGAGGGCTCGAAGAACAGGTTGCCGAGGATCTTGCCGTCCAGGGCGCGTTTGGTCTTCTCTCCCATTGCGTAGGGCACCATCTTCTCCGATAGGTCCAGGATGCCCTCGATCTGGTCCTTGGTGAGGTCTCTGATGGACACAACGTCCTTGTCGAATAGGTCCATGCCTGGACGATTGGTGGCAACCGTCTTAAGCGTGTCGGGGTGGCCCTCGGCGGATGGGACAGGGGGAGTGATGCCGTTGATAGGTCAATCTTTATTACATTCATCCTTCGCGGCGCCGGTCCACGCACCGGGACCATCGCAACCGTTATTACGCGCGTGTATGTGGTGGTGGACATGTTGGACATCGTCGCCAGGTCCCAGAGGGGAAGGGTCTGCGAATACACTCGCGGGGAGTCCTCGTTGACGACCCCGTACATGATCGGCTCGGAGGGCCCCGTATCGATCCGCACCGCCGAGGGTGGCAGGATCATGGACTTCTTCGGAACGGAGGTCAGGCTCGAGACCGGCCTCCTGACCACAGCATCCTCCGGGATGGATTCCGTCGGCACCGTCGCCGGCGGCGTTCAGGTTGTGAGACTCCCCCTGCCGGAGGACCTCGTCGTGGATGAGACGGCCGAGATGGTCGTGGTCCCCAACGCATACGAGCTCAGGAAGGACCCCAGGCGCATCGTCGACGCCGTGGTGAGGCTCAGGGAGGCCTGCGGGTTCGGGAGGCTGCTGTGCATGCTTGGCATCGGCGAGCCGTCCACCGTGGCGCTCCTCAGCTACATGGGGGTGGACGTCTTCGACGACTCCCTGCCCAGGGCGGCTGGTCTGGAGCACGTGCTCCTGATGCCGGAGGCGGAGGTAGCCACGGACGGCGGCGACGTCGTCGGCACCAACATCGACTACATGCAGTCCGAGCTCGCCAAGGTCAGGATGTTCATCAAGGCCGACAGGCTCAGGGAGCTGGCGGACCAGCGCTCGTTCTCGTCCCCGTCCAACGTGGCCCTTCTGAGGCTGTACGACCAGGACGCCTACGCCTATGCGGAGGAGACCTGCTCCGCCGTCGGGTGCAGGTTCAGCTGCAACTCCACGCAGGCCCTCAGGCGCCCCGACCTGAAGAGGTACAGGGAGCGCATGGAGAGCTACCGCAAACCGGAGCACAAGAGGATCCTCCTGCTCCTCCCCTGCTCGGCGAAGAAGCCGTACCACATCTCCAAGACCCACAGGGCGTTCGCCTCCGCCATCCACACCGCGCAGCACGACACCCTGGTGCACGAGGTCATCGTCACGTCCCCGCTCGGCCTGGTCCCCAGGGAGCTGGACGCCTGCTATCCCGCGAACTCCTACGACATCCCCGTCACCGGCGAGTGGAAATGCGAGGAGAGAGCGATGATCCGCAGGATGGTCGGCGACCTCATCGCGCAGGGGTACGACAAGGTGATCTGCCATCTGGGCGAGGACTACGAACTGGTGGAGGGTCTGGCCGACATGGAGTGCACCGTGGTCGGCGATCCCACGTCCCCCAGGTCCCTGGAGAACCTGGACAAGGCCCTCAGGGCCGCCGCCAAGGGCATGGAGGGCGTCGACTACCTGGTGGACAGGAACAACCTGGCGCGCGGGCTGCTCGAGTTCCAGTTCGGGAAGGACATCGCGGACCTCCTGATGGATGATAACACGTACGCCATCGGGAAGTTCCCCTACTGGAAGTTCATAAGGGAGGTCGACGGGAAGAAGACCCAGATGGGTATGATGACCCCCGAGAGGGGCATGGTGTCCCTGACCCTGGAGGGCGCCGAGGTCCTGGCGAGGGCGGGCTACGCCACCGTCGAGATCATGGACTTCGAGCTCAAGGGCAACCTGTTCGCCGTCGGAGTCGTGAGGGCGGACCCCCGCATCCGCATCGGGGACGAGGCCGTCATAGTATGCGACGGCGAGGTCCGCGGAGTCGGCGTGGCCGAGATGTGCGGCCGCGAGATGACCGATCTGAAGCGCGGCATAGCCGTCAAGGTCCGTCACAAGGTCAAGAAGTGACCCCTTCGAGGAAACCGAAAACCCCCCTCCCTTTTCGGGGGGTTTTCGGTCGGTCCCACGACATAGCCAGACGTCCGAAACCGAGGGTACCTTTTTCGGTGCACCCCCCTGCTTCGCCTTAAATACCATCCCGCGGATGGTATCATTGCAGGCAACAAGTGTGCATCACCCGCTGCTCTTGTCTGCCCATGAGGCGGTCGGATGTTTTCTACACATCCATCCATCCTATCCGCTCCGGCCGCCTCGTTTCCCCTTCAAGCGGGTGCGTCCCCCATCCGGGTTCCCGGACGGGGAGACATCCTCCCGAGAATGGATTCCGGGACGCCGTCATTCCGACGGCGTCCTGACCTCGCCCTCGATGGTCTCCTCGGCGTATCTGGAGGACACCTTCGTGATGGCGTATCCGATCAGGAGCCCGGTGACGATCCCGATGACGATGCCCGCAGCGAGGCCGGCATCCACCCCGGAGTCACCGATCGCGTACAGGGCCTGGGTCACGACGGCGACCACGGACCCCAGCGTCATCCCGAGGATGCAGTAGTATGTGGACCTGCGGTGGTTCTCGATGAACCAGTCGACGACCTTGGACAGAGCCAGCGCTCCGACTATGACCCCGATGCCGATCACGACGATGGCCGAGATCCTGTCCATGATGATGCTCATGTCCAGCCCGCCCACCAGGTCCATCAGCGGCGTGTACAGGCCGATGGCCAGGAGGATGGCAGCGCCGCTCATCCCGGGGACGATCTTGGACAGAGCCAGCACAACGCCGATCACGAACAGGAGGACGACGTTCGTGAGGTTCATGTCCACGAGGGAGATGGACGATTCGGAACCGCCCATGATCGTCGGTATGACAAGGAGGACCATCACGACGGCCCCTGCGATGCATGCCGTCCAGTTCCACTGAGTCGGCCTCTCGGCGGAGTCTCCGTTGGCCAGCTTCATGATGTCGGGGATCTGGAACGCGATGAGGGCCACGAACAGGAACATCATCGGGATCTCCCAGCGTTGGAGCAGCGCGTCGATGCCCACGGCGCACACGAGAAGTCCCAGGACTATACCCAGTCCGAGGGGTATTATGAATCTCAGGTCCTTGAGGAGCTTGTGGCGGATGTCCGCCAGATCCGCTATGAGTCTCTCGTAGACGCCGAATATGACGGCTATTATCCCTCCGCTGGCGCCAGGCATCATCGAGACGATGCCCACCAGTGCGCCGACGAGGAAGTCCTTGATGCTCTTGCTGGCCATGCCGATGCCATCCGCATGGAGCATAAATTGTTTGTCGGGGGACCCTCCGCATCCTGCGGGGTTTCCGGACCGCCATCCCAAAAGGCATTATGGGGAGAAGGCCTAGGGGGTGTCAGCATGGCAGACATAATGATACGCAAGAGGAAGAGGATGAGAAGCAAGGAGGTCAAGGCCCTGGCCGGCGAGCTGGAGGCTGTCATGGGCGTCCCGGTGTTCTCCG
>CAZLMR010000114.1:0-4580 GCA_964560575.1 uncultured Methanomassiliicoccales archaeon
TTTAACCGAGTCCCCTATAGGGGACCTCTGCGGGCTCTTAGCTTAGCTAGGTAGAGCGTCTGGCTCATAACCAGATGGCCGTCGGTTCAAATCCGGCAGGGCCCACTACCCCCTTTTCCCGGCTTCGTTCGAATCGTCCGTCACATCTCGCACGGGACTCGAACGACTGCCCGTTTGATTCTTCATGACGGTCGGGGATCAGCGACCATGAAGCTCGCAGAAGCGCTCAGAGAGAGGGCCGACCTCGAGTTGAGACTCTCCGACCTAGGCGGAAGACTGAGGCTGAACTCCAGGGTCCAGGACGGCGACGAGCCGAGCGAGGATCCGGAGGAACTCATGTCCGAGATGGACGCGGTCGCATCCCGTCTGGAGGAGCTCATCTGGAGGATCAACACTACGAACTGCATGACCCGGGCGGAGGACGGCCTCTCCATCACCCAGCTCATCGCCAGACGCGATGTCCTGAGAAGACGCGAATCCGTGATGAGGGGATTCTTGGACGAGGCGAGCCAGCGCACCTCGAGATATCAGAAGTCGGAGATCGTGGTCCGCAGCACCGTCGACGTCCGCGGACTCAGGAAGGACGTCGACGAGCTCGCCGCGGAGATCCGTCGGACGGACATGAGGATTCAGGAGCTCAACTGGACGACGGACCTCGTCTGAGTGCGGAAGGTAGTCCCCGGGGCGGGCATCAGCCCACCGTCGGGTCAAAGGCGGCACAGCAATTGGAGATCGCTACGCGTCCTGGGCAGGACAACCATCATCGTCAGCCCTCATCGTGACAAGCGCATCCTCATATCGAATCGTTACAACCGGGTGCCGACCGGGGACGAGGGAGGGGCAGGGGCACCGCACCCGGAAGGTCAGTCGCGGTAATGTGCCAGAGCGTACAGGTTCCCGTCGGGGGACCTGGGTGGCACGCCGCATTCCGGCGTTATCACATCGAAACCGAGCCCTGCGTATGTCCTCGCCTCCGACCTCACGTCATCCGGCGTCCCCATGAGGATCGTCCTTATCGGATTGACCGAACCGAACATCCTGCAGCGCCCGGCGACCCGCTCCAGATACGCGACCGGATCCGCGGATGCCTCGAGGCTGAGGCCGTCCGCACCGATGCGCGCGAGGCTGTCCGCCACCTCCAGGGTCCTTCCGCATGAGTGGACGGTGCTGAAGCATGACACCGACGAGAGGACGCGGGACAGCTGGCGCTCCGTCAGGTCCCCGTACATCTCGACTGTGTTGACATCCATGCTGGCACTGCCGATTATCAGGATGTTGTCCGCGTGTTCGGACAACCGCTCGGCATAGGCGCACGAGTACGGCACCATCGCGTCGACCCATGACCTCGCCACCTCCGGCTCCATCATGTACCCCATCATGAGGTTCTCCATCCCCACCAGATGCCCCGCTATCCCGGCAGGATCCACCATGCCGGCCGTGATGAAGAGGTCCTCGTGCTCGCGCGACATCCTGTCGACCACGTCTGAGATCATCGCGCAGCGGCCGGTGGATACGAACTCGTCGGGCGACATCATGCCCTCGGGAGGCTGGCCCAGCTCGAACCCGGTGGCGCGATACGGCGACCCCCTGACGCTCGGCTGCGAGTCGCGCCTGCCCGGGAAGACGTCGGCACCCAGGGTCCCCGCCTCCGCGGTCAGGTCGAACGGCACCCTGACGGTGGCGAAACCGAACATCCTGGAGGCCTGCAGGGCCAGGTCTGCCATGCGTTCCGGGTCGAAGTTGGCCTCTGGCCACGAGGAGCCGCAGGCATCCATCTGACCTATCGTCCCGGTCTGCGTGAACACTGCCGGCGGCGGAAGGTCCGACGAGCCCCGTCCGTCCAACGCATCCAGGATCTCCTGCTTCGTGTTCATGACCGGACATCGCCCATGGGGGATAAATCGGTTCGCGGACGGCCCGTCGTCACCCGTCAGGACGTACCTGGCGGACCTCGTGCTCCCCTCTGCCTTCTCGACCAGCCCCGACTTCCGCATGGTCTGAAGCAGGTTCGTGGCCTTGACCCTGAGCTGCTCGTCGGTGAGATCCTTGGAATCGCGGGATGCCAGGACCTCCGCCACATCGGACCTGGTCACGAAGCCCTTGCTGCGGATCAGGTCCAGGACGGCATCCTGCGGAGTGCCGGCGGTGTATGCCGATGCGACCTCCTGTCCGGCACCTGACGCGATGCACGGCAGGTCCCCGATCATGTCCACTAGGCCCCTCCTCACCAGGGACTTCACCCTCCTGTCCGGCAGATGGCGGTTCTTGGCCAGCCTGTCCAGGTCCATCACGGTCCTGATGTCCAGGTCGTCCCTCAGATCTAGCACCCTGGCGTAGGACCCCCCTCTGAGCCCCGAGAACCTGACCGCCACCCTGTCTCCGAGGATGTCGAAGTCCGGCATCGGGAACCTGCGGTACGCCTGGGACAGGAACATCGACCTGATGCCGCTGCCGGAGGCGGGGATCATACCTATGCCGGCCATGGCGTTGTACAGGAACGGGTTCCTGGGCGGTGCGGACATCGGAGGCCCTTTGACGAAGGATTCCGGGGTGCGGTCGGGGAACGCGCCCATGCTCACGACGGTGACGGACTCGTTCTCCCTCTCGACGACCTCCACGGTGCCCCCGAAACCGTAGTCCTGATGGGCGATGGCGTTCCTGACAGCCTCCAGGAGCGTGGAGGTGCGGTATGCGCTCACCACGGACTCCGAATCCCCGGAACCCGTCCTGCAGGACCAGTTCCTCACCATGGAGACAGCCTGGGTTGACGTGAGCAGCATGGGACCGTCGAAGGTCCTGGTGTCCACGGTCATGCCGTCCGTGTCGACTAGCCTCCACCTTATGCAGACGCCGGGGGGCAGGAGACGGTCTCCCGACTTGCCGAGTATTATCAGGGCCGCGTTGGTCACCTTCCCGCGCTTGAACATGCCCACACGGGAGAGGAAGGTGGCGTCGTCCCATTCGCGGCTCTCGTCCGCGCGGTCGGGGAACCTCTCCGAGAACGACGCCCTCGCCGCACGGACCGCCCCGGGATCGAGGTTCCTGACGTCGGCTCCGTTGACCACGTTGCCGGTCCAATCCTCGTAAAGCCTCGGGGCGCTCATGTCCACCGAATCCCCATGCTCGTACAATAAGGGTGGGTCGCGCACTGACCCGGGATGGGGCCTCGGAGGCCACAGGCCTCACAGTCGGGAGAGCACCCATGATATGCCCTTCGCCAGCCTGACGTCCGCATCCCGGAAGTGGTTGCCTGGATTCGTCTCGAACATCGCATCCACCCCCTTGGACAGATAGGTGTCGAGCAGCGCACGGTCGCAGTCCTCTACCGTCCTCATGAAGGCGTTCCTGGTCCGGGACTCCCTGTCCCCCACCGAGAGGTAGACGCGGTCCGGCCTCCTGACGAAGTCGTTGTCCCTGACGTAATCCGCGAACCCGGGATACCAGACCGACCCAGAGGCCGACACGCATGAATCGAAGGCGTCGGAGATGTGCGGGGCGTACAGCGCGAACAGTCCCGCCATCGAGTATCCCGCGATCACCCTGCGCACCGGATCGCCGACGATTCCCTCCGCCCACGGCACGGCCTCACCCTCCAGCAGACGCATGTACCCCTCGGCGCCCCCGGTGAAATCGTCGTCCTTGGATACCATGGGCTCATGGGGCCACGGTGACAGGTCGGAATCCCAGCGCAGACCCGAGACGGACAGCAGATGGAAACGCGGACACCCCATCCGCGAGCAGGCGTCCAGAACCGCCTCCCCAGCCTCCGCGTACATGCTGCAGCAGACTAGCGGGGCATCGTCCGCATCCGCCGGATAAAGGGTCACGGTCCGCCCGTCCATCATCATCCTGTGTGCGTCCATGGGAGGGGCATCGGCGGGACGGTATGAACGCCTTCCCCTCGGTCTCATTGAATCTCATTTTATTCCCCCGTGGCCGGACCGTCCGGGAGCCGCCCCCCATATAATCATTAAATACCCCCTGAAACTGGAACATACCAGAGAAGCGACCCGTCGGAAGGTCGCGAAACATGTCCGGAGGATCGGCAACATGGTAGAAATCAAAGTCAACGTGCCCAAATTCACAAGACTCCCCCGCGTGCAGAGGGTGCTCACCGCCTGCCTGCAGTGCGGATACTGCATCGATGTCTGCGAGGCCCACAACCAGACCCCCTGGGAGTCCGTCACGCCCAGAGGAAAGATCTACTACATCAACCAGCTGGACCAGGCCGGCACAGGCGCCCTGGATAACATGCTCGGAAGGGAGGTCACCCTGAGCCCCGAGTTCGTCGACGCCATGTACAAGTGCACCGGATGCGGAAACTGCGAGGTCGTGTGCCACGCCCAGATCCACCTCGTGGACTTCTGGGAGGACATGAGGGCCTGGATCGTCGAGAACGGCGCCGGACCCCTCCCCGCACACAAGGGAATGGCCACCAAGGTCAACCAGTTCCACAACCCCTACGGCGAGCCCCCCTCCAAGAGGGACGCCTGGTGGCCTGCCGAGGTCGAGAGGCACACCCCCGCCGACGTCATCTTCTTCGCCGGATGCACCGGATCCTACAGGATGCAGCCCATCGC
>CAZLMR010000115.1:0-4548 GCA_964560575.1 uncultured Methanomassiliicoccales archaeon
CCCCTCCTTGCCGTACACGATGTTCTCCCTGATGGTGCCCTCGAAGAGCCAGGTATCCTGGAGGACCATGCAGAACAGGTCGTGCACATCCTCTCTGCGCATGTCCTTGGTGGACACCCCGTCGATGAGGATGTCCCCGCTGTTCACCTCGTAGAAGCGCATCAGCAGGTTGACCATGGTGGTCTTCCCCGCGCCGGTGGGCCCGACGATGGCGACCTTCTGTCCCGGGAGGACCTCCGCGGAGAACCCGTGGATGATCTCCCTGTCGGGGCTGTAGCCGAAGTGGACGTCCCTGAACTCCACATGGCCCTCCACGTGATCCAGCCTGACCCCCTTGCCGGACTCGTCCTCCATCTCGGGCTCGTCCAGGAATCCGAACACCCTCTCGGCGGCGGCCGCCACCGACTGCATGGAGACCATCGCCTGGGATATCTGGGTCAGCGGCTGGGTGAACAGGCGGACGTAGATCATGAATGCCACGATCACGCCGAAGGATATCCTGCCGTCGATGCACAGCAGGGCCCCGACGATGCACACCATCACGTACCCGAAGTTGCCGATGAAGTTCATGAACGGCATCATGAGGCCGCCCAGGAACTGGGACATGAAACCGGACCTGTACAGCGAGTCGTTGATCCTGTCGAACTCCCTCTTCGCGGATGCCTCTCCCCCGTAGGCCTTCATGACCAGGTGTCCGGAGTACATCTCCTCCACGTGGCCGTTCATGTCGCCCAGGTCGGACTGCTGGCGGTCGAAGTACTTCTGGGACCTGCTCATGACGATCGCCATGAACACGAACCCGACCAGCGACGACAGTATGGCCGTGACGGCCATGGTCATGTTGGTCCACAGCATCATCACCACGGACCCTCCCAGGAGGGTGATGGCGGTGGCCATCGTGCTGATGCTCTGGTTCATCGACATGCCCAGGGTGTCCACGTCGTTGGTGACGCGGCTCATCACGTCCCCGGTGGTGTTGGAGTCGAAGTAGCGCAGCGGCAGCCTGTTGATCTTCCTGGATATGTCCCTGCGGAAGCTGGACGCGGTGCGCTGGGATATGGTGGTCATGATGTACTGCTGGATGAACGTGAGCACCGCGCTGACCGCGTACAGGGCGACCAGCAGCAGGCATATCGACACCACGCCCTCCAGGTCCATCTGGCCGGTGATCCCCTCCTCGATGAGGTCGGTGACCTCGCTTATGAGGTTCGGGCCGGCGAGCGTCAGCACGGCACCGATGCAGGCTATCGCCAGGGCCGCCAGGAACGGGATCCTGTAGCGGTCCATGTAGTCGAACAGGCGTCTCCACGCCAGGCGGAAGTCGTCCGCCTTCTCCCTGGTGGGCGGGCCGCCGTGGTGGCCCGGGCCTCTTCTCTGCGGCGGGCTCATATTCCCAACTCCTCGTCGGAGAGCTGCGATCTGGCTATGTCCAGGTACACCGGGCATGTGCGCAGCAGCTCTTCGTGCCTTCCCATGCCGACGACGGCGCCGTCGTCGAGGACGACGATCCTGTCGGCATCCATTATCGTACCTATCCTCTGGGCGACTATCAGCGTGGTCGCTCCGGATATCTCGCTCCTCAGGGTCTCCCTGAGGATCCTGTCGGTCCTGTAGTCCAGGGCCGAGAACGAGTCGTCGAAGATGTATATCTCCGGGTCGCGGCACACCGCCCTGGCGATGGACAGCCTCTGCTTCTGACCTCCGGACAGGTTGGAGCCTCCCTGGGAGACCTCCGACCGGTAGGTGCCCTCCTTGGACTCCACGAACTCGGCGGCCTGCGCTATGCGCACGGCCCTCCTCACCTGCTCCTCGGTAACCTCGTCGGAGCCGTCGCCGTACCTCACGTTGGAGTCGACGGTTCCCTTGAACATGAAAGCCTTCTGCGGGACGTAGCCGATCCTGTCCCTGAGGTCATCCAGTCTGTACTCGCGGACGTCGACGCCGTCCACCAGCACCTGGCCGCCGGTGACGTCGTAGAACCTGGGGATGAGGTTGACCACGGACGTCTTCCCGGATCCGGTCGCGCCTATGAACGCGACGGTCTCCCCCTTGGACGCGGTGAAGCTGATGTTGTGGAGGACGTCGCCGGATGTGCCGGGGTATCTGAACGACACGTCCCTGAACTCCACAGTCCCCTCCCTCGGGGCATCCGCCCCAGCGCCGTCCCTGATGGACGGCTCTGTGTTGATGACCTCCTGGATACGCTTGGAGGCGACCATCGCACGGGGCAGGATCATGAAGATCATGACCAGCATGATGAACGCCATCACGACCTGCATGGCATAGGACGAGAACACGACCATGTCCGAGAACAGGGTCAGCCTCTCCATGGGCATGCCGGCGGCGTCTATCAGTATGGCACCGATCCAGTATATCGCCAGGGACAGGCCGTTCATGACCAGCATCATGGTGGGGAACATCACGGCCAGGGCGCGGTTGGCCGACAGATTCACGTCGGTGAGCTCGACGTTGGCCTCCTCGGACTTCGCCTCCTGGTACGCCTCGGCGTTGTACGCGCGGACGACCCTGATCCCGGCGAGGTTCTCCCTGGTGACCCTGTTGACGTTGTCGGTGAGGCCCTGGATCCTCCTGAACCTGGGGATGGCGTACAGCATGATCACGGAGATGATCGTGACGATGGCGACCACTCCGACGGCGGTGGCGACCGTCCACTCCCAGTTCTTGTCGAGGATCTTGGTGATCGCCCAGACGGCCATGATCGGGGCCCTGATGATGATCATCAGGCCCATCGCGGTGGTCATCTGGATCTGGGTGATGTCGTTGGTGCTCCTGGTGATCAGGCTCGACGTGGAGAAGCGGTCCATCTCCTCCAGAGAGAACGACTGGACCCTGGCGTACTCCAGGTCCCTGAGGCGCCTGGAGAACGAGGTGGCGATCCATGCCGCGATGCAGCCGACGATTATGGACACCACCAGGCTGGCGAAGGCGCACAGCAGCATCATGCCGCCGTCCCCGTACACCACATCCATGTCGGTGTCCGGGCTGACGATCTCTGTCGTGATGGTGGACATGTAGCCGGGGATCTCCAGCTCCAGGTAGACCATGAAGGCGATCAGCACCACGCATGCGGCGATGCCCAGCCATTCGCGGAGGCGGAGGTACTTCAGTATCATCTGCTCCCCTCCGCGAGACCGAGGTCGATGGACGGCACCCCGTCCTCGGGGACGGAGTCCCTTCCCAGCGGAGGGGTGAGCACGAACGCGACCCTGTGGAGGTTCTGGTCCGGCGAAGTGCGCATCAGGTACGGCTCCACCAGGTGGACCATCCTACGGGCGAGCTCCTTGGCCTCCTCGACGGTGAGGTACACCCCGGTGGAGGCGAACCCGGTCTCGTCCCTCATGAGGTCGGCGTCCGGGTCTTCGGCGTAGTCCCTGAAGTCCCTGATGAGGCCCAGGGTGAACGAGTTGAACATGCTGCAGTACCCTTCGAGATCGTTTTTCCTCACGACCTCGGCGTCGAAGTGCTCCAGATCGATGGATATCCTGTACGTGCGCTCGGTCATGGCGCGGACCCTGGTCTCCGACTCCACGGAGATGAGTCCGGCGTCCAGCATCCCGTTCAGGGCGCGGTACAGGGTGGTCTGGGGCACGTCGATCTCCTGAAGCATCCGTTTGGCCGTCATCGGTCCGTTCCGCACCAGGAGCATCAGCACCCGGAGCTTGAGCGGATTCCCGACGCAGTCGTGGACATCCGAGAGTTCGATCGTCATGCCGGGTCCGACGATGGGAGGGTATATGAATGTTTCCAAAATGGTAACGTTTCCTTCGAGGGAACGTTTCGGAAATGGAAAAAAGGAAAGGTTGCGGGGATCGTCCCCGCTTTCAGATCGTGCTCACGTTGAGCAGGGCGGCCTTCGTGTCGGGGCTGCCGAGGATGGAGCCGTAGATCTTGGTGCTGGATATGGTGGCCTTGATGAGTTCCGGATCCACGTCCTCGTCGACGTAGACCATTCCGACCACTTCGATGTCCTTCTTCTCCCCTGCGTCCCTCAGTTTCTCGAGGCTCTTGCGTCTGAGTCTTATGATGTGGAAGTTCGTGTACTTGCCCATTCTATCAATCCCCGTTTCCGGATGCCCTGTCGGGCGGTGTGGCGACGAACGCCAGCGTGTGCAGGTCCTGGTCCTCCGACCTCCTCTTCTGGAGGGGGGCGACGATCTCGAGTATCTTCGAGTAGGCCTCCTCCAGCTCCTTCGTGGTGGCGTAGACCGGGACGGCGAAGAACCCCGAGCCGTCCTTGCGGATGTCCGCGTTCTCCCTCTTCGAGTAGTCCTCGAAGGTCCTCAGGAGGTTGAACGCGAAGCCCATGAACAGCTTGAAGTAGACGTCGCAGTCGTTGTCCCTGACCATCTGGTCGATGCGGCCCCTGAGCTCGTCGTTCAGGGCGTAGCTCTTCTCGACCATCGCACGCACCTTGGTCTCGGCGACGGTGATTATGATGGAGTTCTCCTCCATGCTCTTCAGCGCGCGGTAGAGGGACGCCTGGGGGATCCTGGAGTCGTAGGCCAGCATCTGCTTGGCTGTGAGCGG
>CAZLMR010000116.1:0-4538 GCA_964560575.1 uncultured Methanomassiliicoccales archaeon
GCCCTTCCCGAACCTCATGATCGCATAGACTGCGGCGAGGGCGCCGATCACCGCTGCGAGGATCTCCGCTATGATCAGGATGACGGGCTGGCTCTGCTCGTTCGACGGCGCCACATATGCCGTGAAGGCTCCGTCGAACCTGTATATCCCCGAGTCGGTCCCTCCGAACACGGTGTCACCCAGGACTATCACGGGTATCATGTTGAAGTTGCGGACGCCGGAGGGGCACTCGGCCGTGGCTACGATGGTCCCGTCCAGGGAGATCTGGTAGATGGGATCGGACGAGGAGTAGCTGACCAGGTAGATGTAGCGGTCGTCAGCGAGGACCGGTGCGGAGTGGATCTCCGCCAGACCCTCGGTCACGACCTCCAGGTTGCCCGAGGCGTCGATGCGGTAGAGGTTCGTGCTGGAATCCGGCGAGGCGACGAAGTAGACCCCTCTGAATCCCTGGGTGTCCACGGGCAGGATGTACCTCCCCAGGTCCCCCAGATCCTCGTTCCTGTACCTCTCCACCAGCACGTTCCCGCTGGGGGAGAACTCGTAGATGGCGAAGCCGCAGTTGATCTGGCTCATCCCGAGCCCGTCTGAGAATGTCATGTAGAGCGTGTACGTGCCGTTGCCGGTGGGCTGCACGATGACCTGCCCGACTCCCCCGTAGACCTTGGACTGGTACTGGTACTGGGCGACGGTCGTCTCGGCCAACAGGCTTCCGGCCGAGGCGTCCAGCACATACAGGCAACCGTCCAGCGCCCCGACGTACACGTAGCCATCGTACACGGTGGGTGCGACGAGGTACGTGCTGCCTCCCAGCATCTGGGACCAGATGAGGTTCAGATCGGTGTCGAAGCAGTAGACCATACCGTTCGAGTGCGTCACGTAGATCGCCCCCGAATCGTAGACCATGGACGAGTATCCGGAATCGTATGTGTTCCCCACCTCGAAGTCCACGAGGACGGAGTCGACCGGCTGGGCATCCGAGAACGATGTGCCGTTCACAGAGGTCACATCACGGTTGTCCTCGCCGGGTCCGGTGTACAGGGGCATCCTGTAGATGTACCCTGTCATCGTGGCCACGTAGATCCAGTCGCCGACGATCAGCGGCGTGGACGACTCGTAGTTGGAGCCGCTCATGAACGAGAACTCCCAGACGTGCTCGCCTGTGCTTGCGTCGATGCAGACAAGCCTGGCGTTCCCTGTCGAATCGATGCCGTATTTCTGGAATATGTATCCGCCTGCGTAGAGGATGTTGGCGTGGGCGGTCCCGGTGTCGGTCCAGGTGACCTGATAGTCCTCGTCCGACGCGTACGAGGCATCGAAGTTCCCCGTGTTCGCCGAATCCCCCTTGGACATGGTGACCGCGTACGGATGGTCGGGGGTGACCACGGGAGAGATCCCGTCTGGATAGAATGCGAGGGCGATTGCGGACCCGTAGGATGTGGATGAGAGGTCGGAGATCTCGACCCATGCGGACCCGTCCCAGCTGAACACATGCCATTCGGACGTCGCCGTGACCCCGGTCGATCCGGATGTCTCCAGAGAGCCGCCGGTGTCGGTGGAGCCCACCGTCGAGGACGAGACGCCGTCGACGGATATCGTCCCGGACGAAACCGAGAACTCCGACCCCAGGTCCGCCATCGCATCCGACAGGAGCTCCTCCACGGTGCCTCCTGTGGCCTGGGTCCATTCGATCGATCCGTTGCCACGGTCCAGCAGCACATCCGTTTCGCCTGTCGCCTCGGACGGCGGAACGATGCAGACCGCTGTTGCGAGCAATATGGCGACGACCGCCACGGATGCCAGTGTCTTGCTGTTCATTGATAATCCTCAGTCGTAGCTCATGTTGATGCTGTATGTCAGATAGTCCCTGTAATCGTCTCCGATGATCTTCGGGACCTCCGTGTCGAAAGCATCGGGATGCAGTATCATGGCGGTGAGCTCCGCCACCTGCGCTGTCCTGGGTCCGAAGCGCTGGACCAGGTCCGCCGCGCTCTCGCATATGACATAGACCTCCCCGTTCCTCCAGGCGTCTGTGTCCTTCCATTGGGCGGGCAGATTCTCATAGAGGTAGTCGTACTCCTCCTGAGTGGCCGAGTACTCGGTCGTGATTATGATTATCTTCTCCGGATTGGCGTAAGGGATCCTGTCAGATGTCAGATGGACCCATCCGCCCCATTCGAAGAAGACGTTGTTTGAATTGAACATCGATGAGATGCTGCTCATGTAGGTGTCCGAACCCGACACCCATGGGCTTATGTCAGGGTCCAGCGAGATCATGAGATCGACACTGCCGCCGGCCTCAGGCGTGAACACGTGGTCCGCCAGGGAATCGATCACGGCGTAGGTGTCGTCGATTACCTCCGACGCCGCCATCTCGTAGTTGATCACCGTGCCCACGATGAAGATGTTGTCCATTATGCTCTCGAGGTCCTCGCCGGGATACAGGAGGACAGCGTCCACGGATGCCGACCTGAGCTGCCCGACCATGTTGATGTGGGACCTCTGCGACGAGTCGGCGAAGACGACGTCGGGATTCGTCCCCGTGATGAGCTCGAAGCTGGGGCTCGTGTAAGAACCGACCACTGCGATGTCGCCTGAGGCGGTGGAGTCCACGACCGACTGGGGGTAGTTGGAGTACGAATCCACCCCCACGATGACGTTCTCGGCCTTCACGGACACGAGGATCTCCGTAATGGATGGGGAGAGGGACACCACGCGGAACTTCTGCTGGTATCCGTATATCGGATTGCCGGAATAATCGACCGCGACGGTGGGCTCGTCTCCATCCGACACGTATGACCATGACGTTATGGTGAACTCGCCGGGATCCTGGTCGTAGGGCACATCCAATCTGACCCAGTCGGTGGATCCCGGATAGACGACCCAGAGCCCCCATTCCCCGGCATCGGAGTTCATGATACCTCCCAGCTCGGTTATGGCACCATCCTCATCGAAGGACACGGTGAGGCCGTTGAACTCGCACGCGTATTCGAGGAGGTCCAGGGTCGTGTCGTAATCCGACAGGACGGCATCGGTCCAGACGGTGTCGCGGTCCCCGTAGTCGATGACCGTGCCCTCTGCCTGCGCCGTGTCCGCCTCCGAGATCATCGAGGACGCAGCGGCCGCTAGAATGATTCCCACCAGAACGATGGCGATGGAAAGCGTCACACGGGAGCGGTCATCCATTTTCGCACCTTGTTGAAGGTGGGCGGGATTGAATCCCGCCGTTTAAAGTTTAAGCGGTTGCGAAGGGGCCCCCGGACATTATCTCCGTCGAGTCGGGAGAGGTCGAGGGGTTCAGTGTGCTGTTGTAATTCTCATCGAAGGGTCCGTAGCTGATGTAGAGGATGTTTCCTGTGACGGTGTTGGTTGTGGGACCAGCTCCAAAGTATCCGGAATACGGGTTGGAGAGATCGGTGGATGTGTAGACGAACACACCGAAACCGTTGGTACCGTCATAGGCGAGTCCGTTGATCGATGAGATCCATCCATTCTCGATGACACATTCTACCTTTCCATCCAGAGCATCGAGGATGCCTTCGGATCCATCGGCTCCGGTTCCGCTGTACCATCCATCGACATCGCCCATACCATCCAGATAGACGTGGTACGTGCTGTCATAGCTGAGTGGTTCATACGAGTCGTCGGCGAACGGACCGGACGCGAGAATTTCAGCCGAGTCAGGAGAGGTCGAAGGGTTCAGCGTGCTGTTGTAATTCTCATCGAAGGGTCCGTAGCTGATGTAGAGGACGTTTCCGTTCACTGCAGTGACCACGGGTCCAGCACAGAAGTATCCAGCGTACGGGTTGGAGAGATCGGTGGATGTGTAGACGAACACACCGAAACCGTTGGTACCGTCATAGGCGAGTCCGCTGATCGAAGAAATCCAGCCGTCATCCCCGATGTCATATGCTATCCCATCCGACTCAAAAGCGTTGGAGATTGCTTCCAGAGAGGTGCTACCATTACCGGAATGCCAGCCGTCCGCATCTCCCATTCCGTCGAGATAAACATAGTATGTGTCGCCGTTGTCTTTCTCGTCGCTGCCCCCGTTGTTGCCGGTCATGTACCAAGCCACGGCGGCGACAACGATTATCACGACGACCACGGCGGCGACCGCGGTGTACATCTGTTTCTTTTCCATTGTTTCACCAAACCTAAATTGAAATGGAATGGTGATGTCCGGTATATAAGTTGGATGAATAATCCCATACCCATCTGGGTCTGGGTGTTTGATGGATTGTTCGGAACAGTTCCGTCACTCGTCCTCGATGATCTCCTCGGGGGCACCGGCGAACCTCACCAGCGCGAAGGCCTCCATGAAGTGGAGGTTCCCGGGAAGGACCAGGGTGTGCAGGGGCTCCCCGAGATCCATCTTCAGAAGGTCCTGGGGGTAGCCGGCGAACACCTTCTCGTTGGGGGACCCGACCTGGGATGCGACGCACAGGAGGGTCTTGTCGTCGATGAGGCCCTCGCCCCATGCCTTCTCCCCCTCGATCAGCCATTCGATCGCCTGGTGGGCGGTCATGTACCTGAGCTCG
>CAZLMR010000117.1:0-4526 GCA_964560575.1 uncultured Methanomassiliicoccales archaeon
AAGGCCATCCCCGACGACACCCTCGCCGAGCTCAAGAAATGCCACGTCATCCTCAAGGGACCCACCACCACCCCCGCGAAGGGAGACCCCTGGCCGAACATCGAGTCCGCCAACGTCGCCATGAGGAAGGAGCTGGACCTGTTCGCCAACGTCCGTCCCGTCAGCGTCCCCGAGCTGGGGATCGACTGGACCTTCTTCAGGGAGAACACCGAGGGATCCTACGCCCTGGGAAGCGACGGCTTCTTCGTGACCGATGACCTGGCGATGGACTTCTGCGTCGCCACCCACCAGGGTACCGAGAGGATCATCCGTGCCGGATTCGAACACGCCAAGAAGACCGGCAAGAACTACGTGTCCATCATCGTCAAGGCCAACATCATCAAGACCACCGACGGTCTCTTCGTGGACCTCGCCGACAGGATCGCCAAGGACTACCCCGAGGTCAAGCACGACGTCTGGTTCGTGGACATCACCACCGCCAAGCTGATCGACCCCGCCAGGAGGAGCGACTTCAAGGTCTTCGTCCTGCCCAACCTGTACGGAGACATCATCACCGATGAGGCAGCCCAGATCCAGGGCGGAGTGGGAACCGCCGGTTCCGCCAACATCGGGAACAGGTACGCCATGTTCGAGGCCATCCACGGCTCCGCGCCCAGGATGGTCACCGAGGGTCGCGCCCAGTACGCCGACCCCTGCAGCATGATCAAAGCCGTCGCCCTGATGATGAACCACATCGGCGAGTCCGAGAAGGGAAGGAAGCTCGAGATGGCCCTGGACATCTGCACCCAGTTCGAGAAGAAGCTGGTCATGACCGGAAGGTCCACCGGAGCCACCGGCGACGAGTTCGCCCAGTACGTCCTCGACACCATCCAGCGCCCCGACCTCGAGAAGGTCTGGCAGGGATACGTGGACGAGGCCATCGCAAAGGCCAAGAACTGATCACGAAACACAGCGCCGGCCCCGCACTTCTCCCGCGGCGGCCGGCCTTCACCTTACCACGGACCCGGATGGGTACGACCGTCGAAACTATCCCTGTCTGACTGGGACCCGTGCCACGGAAAAAGATTGCCATTATGCTGTCGAGGTCATTCCGACTTTGGAGATATTGACAGGACAGTTGCAAATTAAACTGATTTTGTTCGCATTAATATAAAAGGCGACGATTTTTCGTCGCCGGAAAAGATAAGTCCGTGGACCACCAGGGACTTCCACTCCCGGTGACCCGCGGAACCATGTTTCGGTAGGTGGTGAGATCAGTGATATCTTACCAGAGATGTCGTTGCGGTGGCTTCCGCATCACGTGACTATCGGCCCTTTGTCGATAGTCACAGACTGGTTATAAACCAGCTGTGACGATTGGTGTCCGTAAGACATCCGGCCTGCGAGGACCGTTATCTCACACCTGTTACTGTCATTGCTGACATCGGATATAGTTCATTTGTTGACAACGATGTCGAAATAACATGGCAATCAAGGCAATCGCGAAACGCCATCCTTCACACGGCCCCGGGATCCCCTCATCCCGGAACCGTGCGTCATTACGGTTTCGGTCATGCCTCCGTGGCGGCCTCGGGATGTCCGAGGAACCTCTTGGACGCCAGGACCACGATACCGAACACCAGGACGACGACTCCCGCCAGGTAGAACGATGTCGTGTATCCGATGGCGACTATTATCGGCCCCATCACCACCGTGGAGAGCGAAGTGCCCAGATTCATCAGGCAGGAGTAGATCCCCATGGTCTTCCCCTGAGCCGATGCGGGCGACATCATGGACAGGTTGTTGGTGATCGTCGGCATGCCGACGCCGAGACCCACCCCCATGATGCCGACGCCCACAGTGAGGACCGCGAGGCTGTCCGACGAGAACATGACTATCGCGACGGCCTGGAGGACGAAGGCCAGGAGCAGCACGTACTGATATGCAGGGATGCGGCGCATCCTGGAGTAGGCTATGGATGTGAACACCTGCGTCAGGCCCATGAAGGCGAGGATTAGACCGCACACGGTCATGCTCTCGCCCATGTCGGTCAGGATGTCCGATATGTTGGCGCTGACGATGAACATCAGGAACATCAGCATGAAGATCGAGGCGTAGAGGATCACCATGTGGGCCTTGGATCCCTTGGCGAACTCGCCGGATGCCCCTCCGGTTCCCCTGGGCATCACCACGTCCCTGACGGCGATCAGACCGGCGATAAGAATGGGCAGCGCGATCAGGTACACCAGGAACGGCACGTTCCAGGACACATCGGCCATGAGACCGCCTATCACCTCGAGGACGACCCCGCCGAATCCCATGAAGGCCGACTGGATCGCCATGACCCTCATCCTCTCGTCGCCGTTGTAGTAAATTCCCATCAGACCGGTGGCGGCTGTGGATATCCCGGCTATCCCTACGCCAAGGAACACCCTGGTGGCCAGGAGCGTGTAGATGTCGGTGCAGAAGTATCCGGCCACCCCCGCGACGATGAAGAGGACGAGGGAGACGATGAGGACCTTCGCCAGGCCCACCCTGTCCGCCAGATATCCCATGGGAAAACCGGTCACCGCCACAACGAGTGACGGCAGCGATATGACCATCGACGCCAGGAACTTGCTGGTCCCCAGCTCCACCTCGATCCCGTGCAGGGCGGGCGAGACGGCGGCCGACCCCATCAGCACCATCATGGATGCCAGCAGGAGCGCGAGCTTCGTCAGCCCGGAGGGATCGAACCTTTTTCCAGAGGAGGTTTCGAACGACATGATGCGATGTGTTCTCTCTGGAGACACCTTAATCATTTGTCTGGATTCAATTCCCGTTAACATATGCCGCGACAAACCGACCGACAGCATCGGGATGGGGGATCCAAGATCGTTCGATCATACTGACACGTGCCGGTATAATTGTATAATGACTATTTATATTGATTTTAAAATCGTAAAAATACCTTTTTCAATCATTGTTTTATCGTAAAAATACAGAAATCAACCTTGAAAAAATTCGTAAAAATACAGATTTTTCAACATCAAATAATCGTAAAAATCAAGACACTATTATATCTGGAGGTCTATCCATATATGTGCTTCGCAGAAAGATCTACGATTCCCTGATGGAATGGAAGAGCAAGAAGGGACACAAATGCCTTTTAGTCAAAGGGCAGAGGCAGGTAGGCAAGACCTTCATCATAAAACGCTTCGGCGACGACAACTACCGGACAGTCGTATACTCCGATCTGTCCATGGACGACGGTATGAGGGAGGCGTTTAAAGGAGACACCTTGGACGACATCATAAACAGGATCAAGCTACATCGCGGGATCGAGAGCATAGACATCCCGAACACTCTCTTCATACTCGATGAGATCCAGTCATGTCCCCGTGCCCGCAGCGCCCTGAAGATGTTCAGCATGGATGAGAGGGGATTCAACGTCATCGCATCCGGGTCGCTGCTTGACATCACCAATCCTGAGAAGAGAAGAAATCGCAATCGCAGACGCTTTTCCGAGACGGTGGATGTCGATGACGGACTGCCGGAAGGAGTGACGATAACGGACGAGGCAAGCTTCGAAGCTGCCCTGGAGCGCGATGACAGGGAGAACGAGTCTGTCAGCATACTTCCTATGGGCTATGAGGAGCACCTCACGATGTATTCCATGGACTTCGAGGAGTTCCTATGGGCGCTCGGGGTATCCCAGAATCACATAGACGAGGTCAGATTGTGCATCCATGAGCGCAGACCCATCGATGACGCTCTACTCAAGACGATGGACAGACGCTTCCGCGACTACATGATCGTCGGTGGGATGCCGGAGGCCGTCCAGGCGTTCGTCGACGGCAAGGGCGATTACATGGTCGCAGGCAAGAAGCTGAGGGATGCCATTTCCACATGCCTGATGGACTTCAAGGAGTACGGCCCTCCCATAAGCGAGGAAAGGATCAGGGATTGTTTCTTCTCCATCCCTGTGATGCTGTCTCGGTCCAACAAGAAGTTCATGTTCTCCAAAGTCAAATACAGGGACGGAAAAGGTTCCGAATCTAATGGAACATCTGAACTCTATGATGACAGCCTCATGTGGCTGAAACAGGCAGGATACACCAACTTCTGCTACAACCTGAGGGACCTGACCCATCCGATAGAGACGTCCGTGGACAGAAGATCATTCAAGGTCTACATGTCCGACACCGGGATGCTGAACAGTCTTCTGGGTATCGAATCCGTCAGAGCGACTTACTCATGGGAGACAGGATACAACATGGGTGCCATCGTCGAGAACGCCGTGGCCGAGGGCATCAGAAAATGCGGATTGCGTGTCCACTACTACGGATGCACGGACAACACCGACGGCAGGAGGATGGAGATCGATTTCATCCTCGAATTCGGGAGGGATCTGATAGCCGTCGAGGTGAAATCCGGGAAGGACAGAACGGCACCGTCCCTGAACAAGGTCCGGAAGACGTTCAGCCAGGTCAACCGCAGGGTGATGCTTTCCCGTTCGAACATATACACCGACAAGAACGGGGTGGAACACTACCCCCTATTCGCGG
>CAZLMR010000118.1:0-4468 GCA_964560575.1 uncultured Methanomassiliicoccales archaeon
CCCGTGCCATCCCACGACCGGTATCCCCGATTCGCGGAGCATCCGCTCGAGACGGGAGAACTGGTCGTCGATGAGAGCGCGGGTGGGTCCGACGTACATCGCGCCGAAGCCCTCCGCCGGATGGTTGTGGAGTGACGAGACCACGGGTATGAGGGCTGCCTCGGTCTTGCCCGAAGATGTGCCGGACGAGATCAGAAGGCTGTCGTCCGTACCGAAGAGGATGTCGAACGACCTCTCCTGGACATCCCTGAACGAGGTCCATCCGCTGCGGTGGAGGTGCTCTAGAACGAAGCGGGGCATCTCCCCCGTGCGGTCGGTCATATCTCCAGGTCCTCGATGAGGTCGTCGTCCGGGTCCCTGTCGGGGGACACCGTCCTGCCCTCCACGAGCTCCGAGAACGTGACGTCCGGGTTCTGGTGCATGGTGTCCAGGAGGCTGATGAAGTCCCTGGTCATCTCCCTGGGCGTGACCATGCCCTGGCCGATGGCGCAGGTCACCGTCTTGAGATAGGTCTCCAGCATCGAGTCGTCTATCTCCGATCTGTAATCGTAGCGCTGCTCGTGCATCCCCCTCAGGGTCCTGAGCAGGACGAAGATCTCCTCGTTGGTCAGCGGCCTGAGGTTGATCACCGGGCCGAGATAGTTGTCGTATCCGTTCTCGAACTTCCCGGACACAAGTCTGGACCTGAGGGCCTCGTAGCTGTACAGCCCCCTGTCTGGGTCCTCGATGAACTCCGGCGTGCCGCATACGTACATGGACAGATGCGAGGACTTCCCCTGCATGATGTCGTTGAACATGGACAGCAGCCTCTCGTAGTTGTTGCTACGGGAGACCCTGCTCTGTATCTTGTAGAGGACCACGCCCTCGTCCAGGAACACCACCAGCCCCTTGTATCCGATGTGCGAGCAGAACTCCGCCCAGATCTTGATGAAGTCGTACCAGTTGGCGTCCCCGACCATGTTGGAGAGGCCCAGATCCCTGCGGACATCGGACTTGAGCTCGTACTCGCCCTTGAACCAGCGGAGCGAGGGCATGTCCTCGTTGTCCGAGGTCAGGTCGCTCCAGTAGGCCGACACGACGGTCGCGAAGTCCTGGTAATATGTCAGACCGCTCATCCCGGCGGTCTCCTTCCTGAGCCTCTCGGCCACCTCCGCGGTCCCCAGGTCGTTCATCCCGACTCCCTTCTCCGACGCCATCCTGGAGCGCACGTCGTCGATCCATCTCTGGAGGACCAGCTCCAGCGCCCCTCCCTCGGGACGGGATTTTACTGCCATGTTCCTGATGAGCTCGCGGTAGGTGTTGAGCCCCTCCTTCTTGCTGCCTGTCAGTCTGCGGTTGATCGCAAGGTCCGCATCCATGACCACGAAGCCGCGGTCCATGGCGTAGTTGCGGATCATCTGAATCATGAAGCTCTTGCCGTTCCCGAACTTGCCGGAGATGAATCTGAATGCCCCGCCCCCGTCGGCGGTGTCCTCTAGGTCGTTCACGAAGGTCTCGGTCTCCTTCCTCCTTCCGACGGCTATGTATTCCAGTCCCCTGCGGGGGACCACTCCGGAGGACAGCGCGTTCATCATTGTTGTCAGCGTCCTCCTAGGTATCTCTGTCATCTGAATCTCCTTTCGGGGCTCACCCCGATACGACGGGCGTCTCCGCGAGCATGCGGCGCACAGCGTCAGCGTATTCCTCGAACACCGACCCGTCCTCCACGATCTGGTCGCCGACGGTGTCCATGGCGACCGCGTTTATCCCGTCCTCCAACCGCACGGCGGTGCTCCCGGAGGATCTGGCGTATCTCTCGCCGTTGCCCTCCAGCGATGCTGACAGGTATCCCTTCTGGACGTCGTCGAGCGTCCTCGCGAGGTCGTCCCAGGGTTCGTCATTCTCTGCCGTGGGCTCCGGCGCCTTCTCGATCTCGGCCGAGGCCTCAGGCACCTCCTCGACTCCGACCAGGTCCCTGACCGCCGCCAGGTCGGTCTCGGCATCGGCGACGGCGCCGCGGTCCAGCACTATCGCCGCCGCCTCCCTCCTGACCATCTCCACCCTGCGGGCCCTCTCCTGTCTGTCCAGCCACTTGGAGACCTCCGTCTCCATGGCCGCGAGGTATTCGGGATCGGACCCCGCCGGTATCCTGGGGCATCTGAGCCCCAATCTCGAGTTGATGCAGCGGATGGCGGTCCTGAGTGCGAAGGCCAGCATCCTCCCGCCGCTGTTGGTCGGGCGTATGTCGCATATCGTCATGCTGCAGCTGCCCCAGTCGGTGGAGAGTCCTGGGAACAGCTTCCTGTACACGGTCCTGGTCCTTCCCGTCAGGGTCTCCGCCAGGCTCATGCCGGTCCTCTTGTACACCTTGGCCTCCAGGGCCCGTAGCGCGATGGTGAAGGCCGCGTCGTAGTCCGCGGCCCCGGTGCAGTACTTGTCCACGTCCACGTCGGTGTACGGGGCGGCCATGGACACGGGGATGCGCCCCATCGGGACCACATCGAGCTTGATCCACAGCAGGAGCTGCAGGTCCTTGTCGGTGCCGTCCCAGGGCGGGTCCTGCCCGGTCACTATGGCGTAGTCCTGGCAGGTCCTGAGTATCATGCCCCTGATCGATTCCGATGACTGTCCGTAGGCCCTCAGGAGCCCGTTCAGGATGGACATCCTGCGTGTGGGGTCGTTCTCGGAATCCACTATCTCGTTGAGCAGCAGCCACAGGTATCCGCGGTCGGTGTCCCTGTAGCTGCCGTCCAGGACCTCCGACCTCCATGAGAGATAGAACTCCAGCTGGTTCTTGTCCATCTCGTCGTAGCTGGCGCACCAGTGTCCGGACGGCACATAGGGCGCGTCCTTCCTTCCGGTGAGTCCGCTGTGGATCCTGATCGATGCGCGGAGGGAGTCCTTGCGGGGGTGGGTCATCCTTGCCCTCATATCCTCCAGAACGGTGGGGTTGAGCGGGAAGTCATCGTCACCCTGCGTGCTAGGAATCCAGTTGACGCTCTCCTTCTGCCCGTCGCCTCCGCCGTCGTCCTTCTCCATCGAGATCCGGACCTGTTCGGCCTGCTCGTCGGTCAGTAGCAGCGCCTCCCTCCAGGGGATGTCGTTCCTGTCCCAGTACATCGACGAGTACACGGTCGCGGCCAATCCGCGGAAGATGTCCTTCCATCTCCCAGGTCCGTCGAGCCTCATGACCCTGACCGATGCGTACTCAGGTCTCGACCCGTGGATCATGCCCTCGAACAGTCTGACCTTGCGTTCCGTGAAGCATTCGGGACCGAAGAGATGCGGGTCCCTGGTCCTCTCCATGCTGATGATCGCCCTCAGGCCCTTCGAGAACGTCGATGCGAACTCGTTGCGGTCGGTCACGTTGCCGAGGACGTCCATCCCGCATACCCGGTTTATCGTGGCGAACGGCAGGTCGGGGACCGGGTCGCCGGTGACCGCCTCTGCCAGGGCGGCGTCCTTGAGGTATCCGCCCGTCCACAGTATCTGCGTCGGCCACCTCCTCCCCATGGCGAGGCAGAGGTCCTTGGCCGTGTTGGCGGTGAGGACGGCCAGGGTATAGTCGGACGAGAACATGCTGTTCATGGCCAGAATCTCATCCAGTGCCTCGGGGGCCGTCACGAGCGGGTCGTTGATCAGCTCGCAGATCCTTAGCCAGACGAAGGCGTAGTAAGGCCTGGCCACGCTCCCCTCCGAGACGGATACCCTCCATGTCAGGTACGACTGGATCATGTCGTCGTCCATGTCGGAGTAGAAAATGCGTTCGGACGGCGGAGCGATGTCGCACGGTCTGTCGGGAGCCACCCCGTGATACCTCTGGACATCCTCTTGGAACGTCTCCGGGGGGTCGTATTCGCTGGAGCCGGAGCTCCTTCCATTGCGTGTAATCGTTCGCTTCACCCCCCAACTTATAAGGATAGGTGTCCTGAGTATATCATACAGCGCAGAGTTGGATGGGTGACCCCAGTGTGCCACCGTCCTCCGGCCGTCCCGTCCAGCTGTCCGGCGGCCGCAGGCGGTATGGACAGGTTTGGAACGATGTCGCAGAATGGGACGGAGGTCCCGACCGGGGGCGGCGGACCGTGTCATCGCTATCACGACCGTGCGGACACATCATATATCGCCGACGGGTTAACCGTCCTCCATGACGCCGAAGGACCTGCTGAAGAGCAGCGCTTTCATGATGTCGATGGCGCTGATAATAGCGCTCCTGACAAATCTGGCCGGGGTGTTCCCGTCCCAGACGTTGGACGCGGGCGTCAGGTCGAACCTGACAGTTCTGCTGCTGGCGGTGATGATGACCCTGTCCCTGTCCAGGTACACGTTCGCCAATCTCAGTCCGCTCAAGCACCCCAAGTCCGTCGTCAGGGCGGTCCTGATGGGTCTGGTGGTGTCGTCGCTGATCCCGCTGGCAGGATACTTCCTCCTGAAGGACACCGAGTTCGGTGCCGAGGCCGCCGGGCTGGTGTTCATAGCCGCCACGCCT
>CAZLMR010000119.1:0-4396 GCA_964560575.1 uncultured Methanomassiliicoccales archaeon
CAGGGGCGAATTGATGATGGCGCACTTCCTGTCCCCGCGGATCCAGGTGGGGTCGGGTTCGATGCCGACCTCCTCGAGCCATTTCTTGGAGCCTCCCTCGGCGCACCTGAGGGGGGCGCCGATCTCGGCCTTCTTCTCGATCAGTATAGTCTTCAGACCGCCCTGGGCGCAGTACCTGGCGGCCATGCTTCCGCCGGGTCCGGCCCCGACGACGACGATGTCGCACTCGTAAGTCTTCATAGGTGATCACTCCAGGGAAAGCGCGGCCACGGGACAGAGCTTGACACAGATGCCGCATTTGATGCAGTCGTCGTTGAACTCCAGAACGAAGTCGTTCAGGAATATGGCGTTCTTGGGGCATGAGCCCACGCATCCACCGCAGTGGAGGCATTTGTTCACATCTACCTTCATTCACATCACTCCGTTGCCGTAAATGGGTTCAGTCCGCCTGCTCCTCCTTGGGGACGATCAGCGCGGCGGCCAGCTCTTTGGCCTCCTCGGCGTGGGTCTTCCTCCACTCGTCGAGCGGGACGGAGAACTTGGCCTCGACCTCCTTCCTGTACTCGGGTCCGGTGTTGTAGGCGCAGAACGGTATGACGCGGAGATCCGGGGTGACGTAGTGGATTCCGCAGCGCCTGACCCTCTCGACGTCGTAGTTGTAGTTGTCCTGGAAGTGCATTCCAGAGATGAGCATCATCTTCCACGAGAACTGGGCGAGGGTGTCCTTGGACTTGTCGGACATGACGTCCTTGATGAGGTTGACGAACTTCATCTTGGTCAGACCCTCAGGCATCTTGCTCTCGTCGACGCAGCTGTTCAGCAGCTTGACCAGCTTTGCGACGTACATCTTCTTGAACCTGGAGTTCTCGGCCTTGTCGGCAATCTCGTTGAGACCTGCGGAGAACCTGGTGATATCCACGAACCTCGGGAAGGGCGTGACGTTGCCCTTGTCATCCTGGAACAGGTATGTGGCGATTCCGCAGTGCGGGTGGGTCGTGAACGTGACCTTGTTCTGACCGAGGATGATGGAGGCGAACTTGGAGATGGGCGCTACGACGGGCACGGGGTACCAGTCGTCCTTGGTGGCATAGCCGGTCTGCTTCTCGACCCTGTCGACGAGGTCGGGAAGGGTGAACCTTCCGGTCTCCAGCTCCTCGTGGGTGATCCTTCCGGAGAAGGAGATGGGCTGGAAGTTGACGCCTCTGATGACGTCGGAGTTCTCGAAGGCGAACTTGATGATGTCTCCGATCTTATCATCGTTCATACCCATGCCCACAACGGGCACCAGTACGATGGATGGGGGCTTGATTCCCTCCTCCTTGAGCTTCCTGCAGTTCTCGATGACACCCAGCTTGATGTGCATCATCTTCCTGCCCCTGCTCCTCAGATAGACGTCGTCGGTGAGACCGTCGAACTGCAGATAGATGGTGTTCAGACCGGCCAGCTTGGAGTCCTTCAGGAACTGGTAGTCCTTGGCGAACTTGATTCCGTTGGTGGCTACCATGGTCTGGGCGAATCCCAGCTCGTGGGCATCCCTGACGACGTCGACGAATCTGGGGTAGACGGTGGGCTCGCCTCCGGCGAACTGGATGGCGGTACATTTGATGGGCTTCTCGGACCTGAGGGCCACCATCATTTCGTGGACCTCGTCGAAGGTGGGCTCGTAGACGTATCCCGCATCATTCGCATTGGCGAAGCAGATGGGGCAGTTCATGTTGCACCTGTTGGTGAGGTCCAGGTTGGCGAGGGCGGTGCATGAGAGCATGTCGACCCTCTGGCCGTCGATGACGATGTGGACGTTGTCATCCGGATCGTCACCTATGGTGCGGTCCATCGCATTGTGGACTCCGATTCCATCATAGGCGTACTTCTCCGCCTTGAGGTAGAGGTCGACGTCGGACCAATACACGTCGGAGAAGTATCCATGCTCGGGGCAGGTTTTCTCCATGTAGACCTTCCCGTCCTTGGCGAAAATGTTCGCCTCGATGATCTTCCCGCATTCGGGACAGATGGACTGGGTCTTCTTGGGGAGACCCTTCTTCACTGCATAATTAGTCGCTGTTACCGTCATGTTACTGAGGGTTGGAGAGTTCTCCATTATTAAAAAAGGTGGGTCATACATCACGTATCCAGACGGCGTTTAATACGGGTCCGCATTCGAATCCCCCCGACATGTGACCGCACGGTGTCCCGCTTTTATCCTCCGTCGGCAAGGACACCCCCATGATCATGGACAGGATGGCCGGGATGCCCTTCGCGATCATCGCCGTGGCCCTGCTGATATCCTCTACGGCACTGGTCGCGACGGTGCACCACTACGCCGACACGGAGGATGACGCCGACGGCGTCCTGGAGGGCATGGATGATGCGGACATGGCGATTGCCGAGATGCAGGTGTACGTGAACCGCGGACTGGGCGAGGTCGTGAGAGGGCTGTCGACGGCGACCGATGACGTGACCGACGCCTCGGACACCGTCGAAAGGAGGGCGGAGACGTTCCGTGAGAGGGCGGCGCACTGGCTGGAGTTCCAGTTCCCCATGCGCAGCGGCCAGGTCAGAGCGGAGCTGGTCTCGTACGACCTCGACCTGACCGCGGAGGCGCTCGCCTTCGCCTCGGACGGGGGCGACGGAGGCTACACGCCGGCCTACCTGAAGGGCACGGGCACGGTGGAGGTCCGCGTGGAGACAGAGGACGGGAGAGGCGACGCCGTCCTGGAGGTGTCCACCGACGGGAGCTACGCGCTGCCCCTGTCGGCGGAGAGGGAGTCGCTCTTCAGGAGCATGGCCGGGGACGGAGGGGTCTCGGTGACCCAGATGATGACCTACCAGCTGACGAGCCTGGCACAGTACAGGGTGATGAACGGGTACGGTGGAAGGTCCCAGTACGGCGAGAGGGGGACCGACTCGATCCTGACCGAGGATGACGTCAGAGCCGCGTACCGCAACGCCCTGGACGTGGTGTCCCAGATATGCTTCCGCGATCCGGACGGAGACCTGGCGGGTACGACCAGGGTGGACCTGGCCGACCTCCTGGCCTCCGACGACGGGAGGCTGGAGCTGGACCTCTCCGCGGTGTACGCCCAGGCGCTGTTCGCCGTCATCGACGAGGTCGCCCTGAGATGGTTCGACTACATGTGCGGCTTCGAGTTCGTCGAGGGCCTGGTGGACGTCCTGTTCCCCGTCAGGGAGGCGCTGGAATCGCTGGCCGCGTTCGTCCTCGGGGAGGAGAGGGTCTACAGCGCCGCACCCTACATCGAGGACATGATGTCGCTGGCCGGATACTCCTCCGAGGACTACCGGAATCCGGGTGCTGGCACATCGACGGTCTCCGTCTCCGGGATCACCGTGACCGTCGCCAATCCGACCGTGGACATCCTGGGGATGCCTTGGATCAAGGACTTCAGGAAGAGGTATCAGGCGGACTCCAACTTCGTCACCGAATTCATCATGGACGTCCTGAGGGGTGCCGCCATGAGCATCGCCGACAACCAGGACCTCGGCACGGTGTCGGTGGAGATCGATCCGTACGACGACGAGACCTTCCTGGAGACGCTGACGGAGCTGTTCGACGGGGTGGTCGGCGACTGCGACGACATCGTGGAGTCGGCGGTGTCCGGTTCCCTGGAGGAGCTGCAGGTGAACGACCCGTTCTACGGGGCGATAGCAGACGAGATACAGTCCCATGCGTCGGAGATGTGCCTGTCCGACCGTCTGGAATCGGACCTCAGGTCCGCCTTCGCGGCCGCCATCCCGGAGGGCTCGGATGTGACGCTCGAGGATCTGGACGGGTCGGGAGCAGTGGACAGGGCCGTCCACGCATACGTCCAGAGGGTCTACGCGGACCTCGGGGCGTTCGACATCCTCAGGGATGTGGCCGACGGGGACGGTCTGATCAAGCGCGTCCTCCGGGACATGTGCGCCTACGGCCTTGGGAAGCTGGGGATAACCGACAGCGTGCCCGCGAAGACGAGGACCATGTGCGACGAGATACTGGCCATGAACGGGATGAACCCGCACGGCGGCGTCACGGAGCTCCCGGGATCGACGGACTTCCGCCTGGTGGACGACGGGGGAAACGTGACAGTGGAGACCCTGGATGCCGAGATCTCCGGGGGACTGGTAGTCGCGATGCCGACGGTGGATGAGTCGAGGTGCATGCACACCGTCGGCTTCAGGGAGGAGTCGAGCGCGGCGTACTCCACCGTGTTCACCATCGGGATATCCGACCTCCTGGACGTGAGGGTCGTCGGCAGCGGGGCGATGTCGGAGGCGATGGGCTCGTCATCGTCGGTGATGGAGGACACAGTGCGCATGTCCACCACGCTGGAGATAGTCGTCGGCAGCGGATGGGCCCTCGCGGGTGTGGAATATCAGCAGAGCGCCACCTTCCTCTCCG
>CAZLMR010000120.1:0-4370 GCA_964560575.1 uncultured Methanomassiliicoccales archaeon
TGGGCTCGTCCTCCTTGAAGGCCTCCAGACCGGTCACCCTGTCCACGAAATCCCTCGCATGGTACGGGAAGGACGACTGCTCCGACCTCCTCCCCTCCAGGAACTCCAGGTTCTGCTGCAGGCTGGGGTGCCACACCTCCATCCCGAAGTCGCCGAAGTTGCCGCAGTAGACAGTGGCGACATCATGCTCCGCGGTCATCTTGAACATCAGGGTGGTGTTGTCGGAATACCCCTGGAACCACTTCGGATTGGACTCGTACGCATCCCAGTCCATGAGCGGCAGCATCTCGAACTGGTAGTCCCCTCCCTTTGCGGAGAAGATGCAGGACACCTCCGGGTCCTCCAGCAGCGAGACCAGCTCCGACACCCTCTGGTCAGCGGGGGAGGACCTGCCCTCCTCGTCGATCGTGGTGAAGACGTTGGGGGTCTCCACTATGCCGTACCCCATCCCCTCCAGCTTCCTTCTGGCGCTGGCGAACCTGTTGGCGTCCAGTGGATCGTCCACGCCGAAGGACGGGGCGGTCACACCGAGCTTGTCACCCTTCCTGATGAAACGGGGCACTATCATGACCGTGGCATTCGGTGCGATTATAATAAAACCTGTCGCATATGCGGGGACCATGGGAATCCTATCTGACAGGGACATCATGGAGAGCCTGATGACAGGCTACATCGGCATCTCCGACTTCAGCGAGAGGGGACTCACCCCCAACGGATACGACCTCCGCATCGCGGAGATCTCGGTCCGCGGGGACCCCGAGATCAAGAGGGAGGGAACAGTAACAATCCCTCCACGCACGATGTTCTACGTATCCACGATCGAGAGGGTCAGGATGGCCAGCGACATCTGCGCCCAGCTCTGGCTGAGGACCACGTGGATAAGGAAGGGCGTCATCGGAGCCTTCGGGAAGATCGACGCGGGATTCGAAGGCACCCTGACGCTCGGCGCCTACAACGCCACCGACGACCCGGTGGAGATCCCCATCGGGGAGAGGTTCTGCCAGATGGTGATGGAGACCCTGAACTCCGAGACCATCAAGGACTACTCCCAGCGCAGCGGGAACTACCAGGGCCAGACCGGCGTCACGCTGGACCCCCTCAAGAAGTGAGGACGCCCCTCATAGGGAGGTAGCAGGACGGGACCCTCGGGAGGTCCCTCCTCCCTCTCGTCTCCATCGTCTCGATGGACAGCTCGCCCTTCACCTCGTACTTCTTCGGGATGAAGGCCCGGGTCTCGACATCCACGCGTCCGATGAAGATGCGGTCGGAAACCGGACTGGCTTTCCCCTCGACCCTCCTGCTACGGCATTCGTACAGGTAGTCGAACTTCCCCTTGCGGATGCGCACGATGTATGTCATGGCGTAAACGTCATCGAGAACCTATTTAACCCTTATGACATAATGTAGTTACCAAAACGCATCGATTTGGTCAATACAAATGTTTCAGGACACTTGTATGCTCGTTTGCTTTTATACTTGGAACGCACGACCAGCCTCCGCGGCCGATGAGGCCGAGGAGTGATAGAAAGATGGTCTTCATCAGATACCAGCATGTTGAACGCATCGACGCCGAAGAGGCGGAGGGGCTCCTCGACGGAGTCTGCCACATCTTCCCAAAGATGGACGGCTCCAACATGTGCGCCTACTCCGAGGACGGGGAGGTCCGCACCATGAGCAGGAACAAGGAGATCCGGCCGCCGGAACCCTTCGCCGCCTTCATCGAGGGGAACGAAGGGGTGAGACGCTTCCTTGCCGACTTCCCGGGCCTCCGCCTCTACGGGGAGTGGATGGTCCCCCACACGGTCAGATCGTACGTGCCCGAGACCTGGAACCGCTGGTTCGTGTTCGACGTCACCGCGGAGGACCCTGACGCTTCATATGAATGGGGGACCGGGAACAGGCTGGAATGCGCGGGTCGCACGTACATACCCTATGAGGAGTACGCCCCTGTGCTGGACGCGTACGGCATCGAGTACATCCCTCCCCTCGCGGTGATCGACCACCCCGGGATGAGTGAACTGGAGAGGATCGCCGATGAGGGGAACACATGGATGGTCGCCGAGGGTGCTGGATGCGGAGAGGGCATCGTCGTCAAGAGGTACGGATTCGTCAACAAGTACGGCAGGACCAACTGGGCGAAGGTTCTGAACCGCAGCTTCTGCGTGTTCAAGGTCGCATCGCGTGGGAACCGGAACGAGGAGAAGAGGGATGGCACCACCACCGAGCACGAGATCGCCCTGAGGTATGTGACTCAGGAGCTTGTGGACAAGGAGTACTCCAGGATCAAGGCGGAGGCCGAGACCGGCAAGGCGGTCCCCGGCCAGCTGCTCGGGACGGTCTGGCACTGTGTCGTGACGGAATGCATGTGGGACGCTGTCAAACGCTTCAAGTCCCCGGTCATAGACTTCAAGGCCCTCAGACGCGAATGCGAGCTGAGGACCAAGATGATGCGTCCCGAGGTGTTCGGACTCAGAGGGCTCGAGATCCTCGAGTGATCGGCCCTCAGCAAACCATTTACCCTTATGTCATCCCTTGTGGATATCCAATGAGTAAACGCTCATCGTGGGGGAATAGGTCTTCAGCTCGGATGTCTCGATGGAAATCTCGTGTCCGCGAGACGAGGCGTCCTCCACCAGACCTTCGAGGAAGCCGGAGAACTCATCCCTCTCGATGATCTTGTACATGTGGACGGTCCCGCCGTGGTTGAGCCTCTCCAGAGCCGTGGGCAGGAAGTGGTCCGCGATCTGCGGGAGGTTCCTGATGATGCGGTCGGCCATCGGAAGCCCGTGGACGAGCACCGACGAGTCCCCCGTCATGGGATGGAGGTTCGTCACATGGTTGCGCTCGGCGTTCATCCTGGCGAAGTGCTCGGCATCGGGGTTGAGGTCTATGGAGTACACGACCTCCGGCCTGGCCAGACGGCACATCACCGTGCCGAAGGGCGCCACGCCTCCGAACATGTCTATGACCGTCTCACCGTCGCGGACCAGGCCTGCGATACGGGCCCTCTCGCTGCTGAGACGGGGGTTGAAGTAGACCCTTGCCGGGTCCGTGTACAGACGGACGCCGAACTCCCTGTGGACCGTCTCCGATGTACCGGTCCCTGCGATCCTCTCGAGATCGCGGATCCTGAACTCCCCCTTCACACCGCGGTCCTCGAAGACGATGCGGATGCTGCGATTGACCTTGAGAAGGGCCTCCCCGATCTGCCTGGCATACGGTTCCAGCTCGTCCGGGAGCTTGATCATCGCCACGTCCCCGACGACGTCGAAGGACGACGGGAGATGCTCCCTCAGTTCATCCGGGACGTCCGCCACATCGCGGTAGTCCGTCGGCCTCTGCTCCTGGACCTGCATCTCCGCATCCACGACCTCGTAGTCCATGTACGAGTCGCAGAGCACCGGGATCAGCAGGAAGCCGTCCTCCGAACGTATCCTGGACCCCAGGTCCAGCATGCCCTGTTCGAAGAGCGCCGAACGTATCTGTTCCCCCTCGCGCTTGGGCACACGGATGCATCTGACCATGCGACCACATCCCCGTCCCGTTCTTAAAGGGTGCCGTGGTCGCGCCTGTACCTCTTGGGAAGGACGAACAGCTCCCCCTCATGGTCGAACCCGACGGAGGCGCTGACCTCGTAGACGTCCTCGATGAGCTCCGATGTGATGACGTCCTTGGGCTTGCCCATGCCGACGATCTCGCCCTTCTTCATGATGATGCACGTGTCGCAGTACCTCGCCATCAGGGAGATGTCGTGCTCAGCGACGAGGACGGTCATGTCCTTCTTCACCATGGCGTTGAGGTACTCCATCACATCCAGCTTGTACTTCATGTCCAGATGGGACGTGGGCTCGTCCACGAGCATGAGCCTGGGCTGCTGGACATAGGCCTTGGCGATCAGGACCCTCTGCCTCTCCCCGGAGGACAGCGCGCCGACCGCACGGTCCTTGAGATGGGCGACCCCGAACTTCTCCAGGGCCTCGTTCACCATCTCCTCGTCCTCCTCGGGCTCCCACCAGACGTTCTTCAGATACGGGTACCTGCCGAGCATGACGGTCTCGAACACCGTGAGACCGAAGCTGCCCCTGAGCTCCGCCGGCACGTTGGCGACCTTCTTCGCTATCTCCCCCGGGATCTTGTCCAACACGGACTCCCCGTCTATCAGGACATCTCCCGCGGTGGGGTCGTGCATCCTGTTGATGCATCTCATCATCGTGGTCTTTCCGCAGCCGTTCGGTCCGATGAGGCCGACCAGCTGCCCCGGGCCCAGCTTGTAGGACACTCCGCGCACGGCGCGGTATCCATCCTCGTACGTCTTCTCCAGGTTGCGGAGCTCGAGAAGCGGAACCTCATCCATCGTACATCCTCCCCCT
>CAZLMR010000121.1:0-4260 GCA_964560575.1 uncultured Methanomassiliicoccales archaeon
AGGGTGATGTTCAGCGGCATTCCTCGATCACCTCGGCCATGTTGTCCAGGAGTAGTCTGTTGAGCTCCTCGGTGCCGACCGTCGGTCTGACGCAGTTCTCGGTCCTGCACTTGGCCCCGAAGTCGCGGATCAGGATGCCCCTCTTCTTCAGTCCCTCGACGAGGGCCGTGTGGTCCACGGGGGACCTTGCGAGGATGAAGTTCGAGTCGGAGGGGAAGGGTTCGAATCCCAGCTTCCTCATGCCGTCCGCGAGCTTCGGCCTCTGCTCCCTGACCATCTCAACGCTCCTCTTCACGAAGTCCTGGTCCTTGATCGCTGCGATGGCCGCACCCTCGCTGATGGCGTTCAGGGAGTAGGGGATCTTGACGCTCAGCATCATGTCGGTGAGCTTCCTGTTCGCCATCATGTATCCGATGCGCAGGGCCGCGAGGGCGTATGCCTTGGAGAACGTCCTGGTGACGACCAGGTTGTCGAACTCCTCCACCCTGCGGATGAAGCTCTTGTCCTCCCCGGCGTATTCCGTGTACGCCTCGTCCATCACGACGATCCCGGGGAACCTGGAGATGAGCTCCTCCAGGTCCTTGTGCCTGAAGCAGTTCCCGGTGGGGTTGTTGGGGGAGGGGACTATCGTCACCTTGGCGTTCTCCTGCTTGACCATTGAGTCGACGTCCAGCTGGAAGTCCTCGGTCAGGTCCACGGGGATCGCCCTCCCGCCGTTCATCTTGACGAAGTAGTCGTAGAGGGAGTACGAGGGGACGGGGACGACGCTGTTGTCGCCCCAGTTGGTGAACGTCTTGAACACGACGTCGATCATCTCGTCGGAGCCGTTCCCGGCGATGATGCATTCCGTGTCCAGGCCGTACAGCTCGCCCAGGGCCTCGCGGAGGTTCCTGGAGTAGGTGTCGGGATAGCCGTTGAGGTCCCACCTCCCCTCCTTCAGGTATCTCGCGGCCGCCGGGTTGGATCCCAGGACGTTCGTGTTGGTGTCCAGTCTGATCTCGCCGTGGAGCTTCGGGCTGTAGTAGGTCTGGAAGTCCCTGGTGGTCTCCCTCATGATGCTCCTGTCGAGCGTCATCTCAGTTCACCAGCCTCTCGATGGGTGTGGTGAGGATGCCCTTGGCGCCGATCTTCTTCAGCTCGGCGATGGCGTGGAAGGTCTTGTCGCAGTCGATGACGGCGTGGACGGCGACGAAGTCCTTGTTCCCGGCGATGTCCAGGACGGTGGGTCCGCCGATGCCGGGGATGATGCGCTCGACCTCGTCGAGCTTGGACCTGGGTACGTCGGCCATGATGTATCTCTTGTTCTCGGCCTCGATGACGCTCTCGATGGAGCTGACGATCTCGTCGATCTGCTCCCCGTACCTCTCCCTGGCGGTCTCGGACGTGAAGACGGCGGCCTGGGAGTCGAGGATCCTTCCGGCCTCGATCATCCTGTTCATCTTCAGGGTGGATCCTGTGGATACGAGGTCCACGATGTAGTCGGATATGCCCAGATAGGGCATGATCTCGGCCGCGCCGGTGACGACGATGATGTTGACGTCCTTGCCGATGGACTCGAAGTAGCGCTTGGCGATGTTGGGGTAGGAGGTGGCTATCCTGCATCCGTCCTTGATCTCGGACGCGTCCTTGACGCCGCATTCCTCGGGGACAGCGACGGCCATGTGGCAGTAGCCGAACCTCAGGGGCAGCGCCTCGATCAGCTCGTACCCGGACTCTGCGACCTGGTCCTGTCCGGTGATGCCGATGTCGATGGCCCCAGTGGCAACGAACTCGGGTATGTCCTGGGCCCTGACGAACAGGACCTCGATGTCCTGGTTCCTCGCCTTGATGTAGAGCCTGCGGCCGACATCCTCACCCAGGTCGATCCCGGCCTTGGTGAGCAGTTCCACTGTCCTCTCGTTCAAACGTCCTTTGTTGGGTACCCCGAATTTGAGCGTCATTCGAATCCTCTTGCGGATTCGTATAAACGCGCCCTAGAAATAGTAATCGGGCGCGCGACGCCTCATTCGCCGTCGTCGGATTCCGTGACCATGTTCAGTCCCAGGACGCCTATGACGAGTACGGCGAGGAACGCCCATCCGAGGATGTTTAGCATCTCCCCGAAGATGACGAGCCCGACCATGATCGACCCTATGGCGCCGATTCCGACCCAGACCGCGTAGCACGGGCCCATGGGGATCCCGGACTTCAGACCCTTGTTCAGGAGCAGGGTGCTGATGACTATCATGATCAGGGTGGCGATGGTCCACGGGATGTCCGTGAACTGCTGGGACATCTTCATCCCGGTTGCCCATCCGGTCTCGAACACACCTCCGAGCAGGACCCAGAGCCAGGCGGTGTTCATATCGACACCTCCGACGACATCTCCAGTCCGACCACACCGACGATGATGAGGAAGATGAATAGTACCTTCATCCGGTCGATCCTGTCCTTGTAAAGCAGCACGCCGGCGATGACGGTCATCATCGCGCCGATGCCCGTCCAGATGGAATACGCCACTCCGACGGAGATGGATTCCATGGCGAACGCCAGGCAGCAGGGGCTGACGATCATGAACACGACGGCGAACGCTCCCCAGGCCAGGCTGCGGGTGTCGTTGTACTTCTTGAGTCCCACGACCCATACGGGCTCCAGGAACCCTCCGATGATGACCCAGAGCAGCGCCATGTCGAACATGGCTGTCGGGCATGGTGCCCTTGTTTATCTACTTTGAGACTCGTTCACATCCGTATGGAGCTGGGCGAGATAATGGACGGCCTCCGCGCGGAGGCCGGAGTCGTGTACGTGGACATCCTTCCGGATGAGCTTTTCGACAAGGTCGTTGCCGAGGAGCGCACCGTCAGGGCCGTGATGGGGAGCATGCCCGTGACCAGCACCGGGATGAAGGACTGCCAGGCTCGCAATACCAGGCTGGTGGTCGTGGAGAACGACGAGTTCTGGCACCCCAACGTCAGAACCATGAACATGCGCGACACCAACGGGAACATACTGGGTCACAACATACCCAGAGCGGAGATCCCGGAGTACGCCAAGAGGGACGACGTCGCGTTCATCTCGGACGATTTCATAATGTACACGAACGCTCCGATGGACGGGTCCCCCGTGATGGAGATGCTCTCGATCCCCTATAGGGGGAGGGAGGAGTGGATGCCTGCGGACCTCAACTCCATCCTCTGGTATCCGTGCACATCAAGCTCGGAGATCATCCGTAAGCACTACGGGTTGCCCGACAGGCGCACCGCAACCGCGGTCCTCGCACTCGACCTCTGACCTCCTCACAGCCTCCGTGATGTGGTCGAGGAAGAGCTCCCTGAAGTGGGGGCACTCGCCCATACCTCTGACGATGCAGTTCACATCGTAACCGGCGGCTGTTAGCACGGACTTGAGGGAGTCGTCCTCGTCGCCGGCCATGTCGTTGTTGGCATGGTCGCCCGCCACCAGCATCAGCGGGTACACGAGCACGTCGCGGTAGTCGCCTCCTTTCATGAATCCGAGCGTCTCCTCGAAGTTCGGATACCCCTCGACCGTCGTCACGAACACGTTGCGGTGACCGGCAGACCAGAACTTCATCTGCAGCTCGCAGTACGACGCGTTGGCGTAGTGGACCGACCCATGTCCCATCAGAACCAGAGCGCCCTGAGGGGAGAGCTTGGGCAGGAGGGTGTCCTCGACGACCTTCACCACGCGGTCGTAGTCCTCCGACGATGTCAGGAGGGGCCTGCTCATCCTCAGCGAGCGGATGTCCCCGACATGCCCGTCGACGATCCTCACGACGTCGTCGTACTCCTTCCCGTTGACGATGTGGGTGGGTTGGACGACGACCTCCTGGAACCCCTCCCGGGAAAGTTTGTCCATCGCCTCGCTGACGTAGTCGATCTCGATGCCGTCGCGTTCCTTCAGTCTCCTGATGACCATCTTGCTGGTGAAAGCCCGCCTGACCTCCCAATCCGGGAAGTGTTCCTGCACCAGAGCCTCCAGAGCGTCTATCGTCTTGACGCGGTTCTCGTTGTAGGTCGTTCCGAAACTGGTCACGAGTATGGCTTTCTTGACATTGTTCATGAGCATGTTGGACAATACATCCAATATTAATAAGCGTAACGATACCGTGAAGGGGTATCTGGTAGTCACGTGCGGTTCTAGTTTATTATAATGATAAGGAAAAGGGGCGCGTACGCCCCGTTTGTCTCAGAGCACGCCCTTGGCCTTGGCGAGCTCTGCGTTGAGGACGGATCCGCCGGCGCCTCCGCGGAGGGTGTTGTG
>CAZLMR010000122.1:0-4196 GCA_964560575.1 uncultured Methanomassiliicoccales archaeon
CCTGGTGGACAGGCTGCAGATGTAGAAGTCCCCGGAACCGGGCGCGGCGGAGGCGGCGATCCTGATGCCGACGACCTTCCGGACCCTGTAAAGCTTGCGCTCCAGGACCTCCGGGCTGTCGTAGGATGTGACGAACACCTGCACGATGCGGGGCTCGCCGTCCAGGGCCATCCTCCCGGGGACGCTGTGATCCACCGGGACCTCCCTCTCCGCGATCACGTAGAGGGCGCGGCGGGAGCACTCCTCCCTGAACATGGCCATGAAGCCCTCCGCGGCATCTGCGTCCCTGGGGAGGAAGAACAGGCCCGTGCCGTACCTTCCGGCCTCCGGCACCGGGATCCCGAGGGACTCGATGAAGCGGTGGGGGATCTGCACCATGATGCCCGCCCCGTCGCCGCTGCGGCCGTCGCCGTTCTCGGCGCCCCTGTGGGCCATGTTCTCGAGCAGCTCGAGCCCGTACTCGACGATGCGGTGCTCCTTCCTGCCGTCTATGTTCACCGCCATGCCGACGCCGCACGCGTCGTGCTCATAGCGGGGGTCATAGAGTCCTCTATTGTGAGTGTCTACGGATGGGACATCCAAGCTAACACCGGCCTATCAGCGGATGAACAGGAGCTCGCGGTACTTGGGAAGCGGCCACATGTCGTCGTCGACGATCATCTCGAGGGCGTCGAGGTGCTCCCTGATGGACTCGAGGTAGGGCACGACGATGTCGTGGAACTGGACGGCCTTCTCCCTCTCGCAGGTCAGGGCGTTGATCCTGTCGCACTCGTCCTCCATGGCGACCGCCTGGGCGCGGGCCTCGCTGGTGTGCATCGCGATGTCCTTGATGATCTGGATCTCCCCGGCGGCGACCTGCTCGAACTCCTTGGCGTCTGTGAAGATCTCCTTCATCTTGGACACGTTGTCCAGGAGGATGGACTGGTACCTCGTGGATACGGGCAGGATGTGGTTCGCGGTGAGGTCCGCGAGGACCCTGGCCTCGATCTCGATCTTCTTGCTGTAGATCTCCCAGTTGATCTCGGTCCTGGCCTTCAGCTCGACATCGCTCATGACGCCGACGGCCTCGTACATCCTGACGGTCCTCTCGCTGATGAACGCGTCGTAGCACAGCGGGGCGGAGGTCTCGCAGTCGAGCCCGCGCCTCTTGGCCTCCTCCTTCCACTCGTCGGAGTACCCGTTGCCGTCGAAGCATATGTCCCTGCACGCCCTGTACGTCTCCCTGGTCTCGTCCAGAAGGGCCTGGACCACGGAGGCGCCGTCGGCGATCCTGGAGTCGACGGCATCCTTGAACTTCATCAGCTGGTGGGCGACGATGGTGTTGAGCACGATGATCGCGGAGGAGCAGTTCGCAGACGAGCCGACGGCCCTGAACTCGAACCTGTTACCGGTGAAGGCGAAGGGGGAGGTCCTGTTCCTGTCGGTGTTGTCGATCAGGAGCTCCGGGACCTGAGGAATGCCGAGACTGTAGCTGCTCTTGCCGCCGATCCTGACCATGTCGTTGCTGTTCAGGAGCTCCTCGAAGGCCGCGGAGACCTGGGATCCCAGGAACGATGATATGATCGCGGGAGGAGCCTCGTTGGCGCCCAGCCTGTGGGCGTTGGAGGCGGTCATCACGGACGCCTTGAGCAGGGCGTTGTTGTCGTAGACCGCCTTCAGGATGTTGGCTGTGAACGTGAGGAACCTGAGGTTCTCCATCTCGGTCTTGCCGGGGGACAGGAGTCCGATGTCCGCGGTACCGATGGACCAGTTGCAGTGCTTCCCGGACCCGTTGATGCCGGCGAAAGGCTTCTCGTGGAGCAGCACCTTGAACCCGTGCTTCTCCGCGACGGTCTTCATGACGGCCATGAGCTCCAGGTTGTGGTCGATGGCCAGGTTGGCCTGCTCGTAGACCGGTGCGATCTCGAACTGGTTGGGGGCGACCTCGTTGTGCCTGGTCTTGATGGGGATGCCGAGCTTGTAGCACTCGAACTCCAGGTCCTTCATGAACTCCAGGACCCTGCCGGGGATGCATCCGAAGTAGTGGTCCTCCAGCTGCTGGTTCCTGGCGGAGTTGTGTCCGACGAGGGTCCTCTCGGCCATGATGATATCGGGGCGCATCGCGTACAGCGAGGCGTCCACGAGGAAGTACTCCTGCTCCCATCCGAGGAAGGAGTACACGAACTCGTTCTCGATCCCGAAGTACTTCAGGACCTCGGTGGTGGCCTTGGCGATGGCCGCCTCGGACTTCAGGAGGGGCGCCTTGTAGTCCAGGGCCTCCCCCGTGTATGATATGAATACTGTGGGGATGCACAGAGTGTCCCCCATGATGAATGCGGGCGATGAGGGGTCCCATGCGGTGTATCCCCTCGCCTCGAACGTGTTCCTCAGACCGCCGCTGGGGAACGAGGATGCGTCGGGCTCCTGCTGGCACAGCAGCTTCCCGGTGAACTCCTCCAGACTCTCGCCCTTCCCGTAGGGCTCCGCGAAGGAGTCGTGCTTCTCGGCGGTGCCGCCGGTGAGGGGCTGGAACCAGTGGGTGTAGTGCGTGGCGCCCATGTCCATGGCCCAGCGCTTCATTCCCGCCGCCACCTGCTCGGCGACGTCCCTGTTGAGGGTGACTCCCTGCTCGATGGACTCGTACACCTTCTGCCTGGTGTCCGAGGAGAGGTACTTCCTCATCGTCTTCCTGTTGAAAACATAGCAGCCGAAGTAGTCGGAGGTAGCCGGCGCCGGGGGGACCGCCTTGACAGGGGGCCTTGCGAACGCCTCTTCCACAGCGTCGAACCTTGTGTAGGACATGGGACGGCATTCAGCATCCAATCTTAATAAACCTTTCGTATTGGCCGAGATAAAAAATCAATGATTTGAGGAATAATTAGACAAATGTCTAATCAACTGTTCGAGATGTGGAGCAAGTCTGTACGTTTGTCCAATATTGTGATTCATATACGCACATACGCGCGCGTGGACACCATATGAACCCCGCGTGAAGGGGTGCGGGCCTCCGGATCGAGAGTGACCTATGCGACATACTCGGAATTCAAGATTGCCGATGCCTACACGGGCATTGACGACGAGATGGAACCGAATTGTTATGTGCCTACAGCATCATAATGGTGGGGGATTACATTGGCTATCGCGTCTACATAAACTCCGAAAGCAATGGAACGGGAGGCCACGGACAGATCGCGTTACATATCGAGTCCACACACTACTTCGACCCAGAAAACGACCAGACCATGTTTAGGATCGGCGTAGGACATGAAGGCAGCGACATACCGATTGCGATAGCGAAACTGTCTTGACAACTTTCGGAATCGATGTGCAGGGCTGAACCGCTTTGGTTCCATGATAAGTGAAGTTAAAAACGATGTCACCCATCCAGATTACAGGGAAGGGACATGGTTTTCAAGCTCTTCAAAAGCGGAGACGAGCTCTACGACGAAGGCAAGGAGCTCATCAAGAGAGGCGAATACGGCAAGGCCCGTGACTACCTCCAGAAGTCAATAGACAAGGAGGGGGGCGTGGACGACGCAGCCGCCGTGAAGGTGGCGCTCATCGACCTGAAGGACAGGCTCACGAACGTGAACGCCTACCAGAACGTGCTGGCCGCCCTGGAGAACCTCAGCATGGACCGCATCGAGTTCGGTCTGACGGAGATCGACTGCAATGCCCTGGCCACCGAATGCAGGCTCACGGTCAGGAAGATCCAGCTCCTGTCCAGCGGGGGCGAGGGGCAGCAGCTGATGGACAAGGCCCAGAGGCTACAGGAGCTGGCCCAGGACTTCCAGAGCCAGATCGGCGACAGGAACCTCATCGTCCTGGAGCTGTTCAAGAACGACACCTCCGTCACCGGGACCACCGAGTTCTTCAACCTCATGGCGGTCTCGTACGAGTGCATGGCCGATGCCACGGTGTGGGACAACCCCGCCCAGGCCGCCGAATACGAGCAGATCGCCATGGGCTACCGCCAGCAGAACGGGCAGAGCGGCGACACCAACATGGAGAAGGTCAGGGCCTACTCCACCACATGCACATGCTGGCTCTGCGGCAGGATCGCCACCGGGGAGGGGATCCACTTCTTCTCCGCCCCGGCCGACGTGTCACCCGCGCTGGACGACAAGGACAAACCCACCGCCAAATCGAGGCCGGAGGACTACAAGCACATCTACATCTGCCGCGCCTGCTATTCCGCGGTCTCGAACCGTTCGGAC
>CAZLMR010000123.1:0-4195 GCA_964560575.1 uncultured Methanomassiliicoccales archaeon
CCAGGTCCGCCATCATCTTCGGGTCCCTGTGCGCCGCAGGCCATGAGGCGTTGGCGAACTTCATCATGTCCACGGTGGTCTGAGCCAACGGGTTCGCCGGTGGAACATAATCCTTCCTTCCACCTAGAACCGCGGCCAGAGCCCTCCTCGTGGGCGTCATCTCACTTACCATTATGTCTCCTCCTTAACGACAGCGACACTGTCGATGTGAAGAGATTTCAGCGGACAATATTTAAAGAGATGAGAAATCGTGACTCCGCATCTACAAGAGGCGGTCCTCTCTTGACCGGACTCCAACCCATGTCTCCGACAGCTACCACACTTCTGTTCGGTTGTCCGTCAGACATGCATCGATTCTAAATACTCCAGAAATTGTATACTTCAAATCGTTTTGAATCGGCCGTTCCCGACCGTTCCCGACGACCCCCATAAGGGTGGTCAATCGCATTCCAACACCACTGGACATTCGACCACACCCTGCAGATCACCGCCAGATGCCTGGCAGGAATATCGATGCTTGGAAAGGAGGGAGAGAACCCCTCTGTTTCCTAACCGGAGCGTCCGTCACACACGATCGAACGCCACGAGTATCGAGGCGAGACGCGTGTCCTCTGGAAGACCCGCATAGTCGCGGATCATCTTGTCACATGTTGGTGCGGGACTGCATGAGATCACGTTCCTGCATCCGTTGCTCTCGTTGAGTTCCGGGAACGACACCGGAGGCATGACGAAGGACTCCCCGCCGCTCGCTTCGACCTGGGGGAACAGGACGAACGAATCGAAGAGCCAGACTATGTCGGTCCTCCCTAGATACTTGTCCTTGGTCCACGGGAACACCTCCTCGCCTATGGTCTTCCCGTCGCCGGACCTCAGGATGACCGTGGGCTCCGGCGGCGGCCTGAACTGGCTCTTCACTATGCATATCACGCATTCGCGTTTGAGAGCTTCCGTGAAACCCTCATTATCCACAGGGATGTTGGCGGAGGAACGGACCTTGGCCTCCTCCTCGCGCAGGACCCCCAGGATCTCCCTGTCCAGATAGAATGCGTGTCTCACTCCTTTCAATCCGCGGACGATATCGAGCTGCTCGTCTCCGGGCTGATTCGGATCCAATGACATCGTGACCACCCTGCCCCTCAGATGCTGTTCTCGGTCCATCTGACGACTGCGGGGACCTGGTGACAGAGGTCCTGCCCGTACAGAATATCGATTCCGGGGATGGTCCTTCTGATCTCCCGCGCGGGTCCGCTCATCCCGGACCAGTGTCTGAACACGACGATGTCTGATTCAGCCTTCACATCGGGATATATCGACGTCACATACCCGTTCATGCTCGCGATCTGTGCCAGGCAATCGACCATGTTCTCACGCCCCATCCTCCTGAAGCCCGTAACCGTCTCGGCTTCCTTATTCTTGATGAAGTCCTCTATTTTCTCCTATATGGAATCGTATGGCGAAACGCTGCAACACATTTCCATAAAATAGGTTGAATAGTATTGTTATATAAAATATGAACTAAGTCTGTACGATATTTTATATAAAAATAATCTATACTGATAAATATGCCTGGGAGCAAATACGAACGTGAGATTCGTTTCATGGGAAAGGAGGTCGTGAGGCTTTCCGCCCTTATCGACACCCTGGAGGCAAAGGGTTCGGACATGTCCCCGGAGGACAGGTCGAAGGTGGAGCAGTACAAGGCACAGATCGACCAGTACCTTGCCCGCAAGAAGGAGATCGAGGATTCGTACATCGAGGCGGGTCTTGAACTTCCACTGGAGAGCAGGAATCTGAACGCCAGCGTCTACCGCAACGGCTCATCCTTCGAACCGGAGACGAACTCCTACAAGATGAGGGTCATGGAGGAGGCCAGAGCCAACGCTTCCGCCTATGCTTCCGCAGGTACGATAGATTCGGACGACCCCGATGAGCTCATGTCCGAACTGAATCTCCTCTCCGACAACATCTCCAACATCGAGAGACAGATCATCGAGGCCGATCTGGCGGATGAGCTCGGAGAGAAGGCCAGACTGGAGGAGAAGCTCTCCGTCCTCCGTGCCCACAGGGAGGACGTGTTCTACAGGATCAAGGAGCTCAGAGCGAAGGCTGCCGGTCAGAAGGATCAGGAACAGGAGGTCCAGAGCAAGGATTCCGCAAGGATAGACTCGCTGGAGAGGGACATCAGCTCACTCAGGAACCAGACGTCCATGATTCGCAACGACATGTCCGACATGAAGGAGGCCCTCAGACTCATCATGGAGAAGCTCAACATCGAGAACGATGACTACTGAGGCTCTCTGAAACACTTTCCACTCCCTCCTTCGTTTTTGTTTACCTAATATCTTGTAGTTTACTTTTATAAATAGATATCTATTCTAAATAGATTCTATATTTATAATTATCTGCTACAATACAACATTTAATATACTGATTGCGGAGATTCTTTCCTCATGCCCTTGGCTCATGGGAGCTGGGGCAATCTGAATCGACACCGTGGGGTGCACGGATCCGTTTCCCGATGCGCTGATGAAGCCTGGGAGATGTGTCAGCGGAACCGTCCCCATCAGACCCGGTCCGGACACCGGGAGTGCCAGATTCGGGAGATACTGGGATCGACAGGAGCGATTGACCTCACCGATTCCAGACCGGATGTGTCTCCAGAAACAACGATTCGGTCGGCGCAGAGCCGCCGGATTACACTCCGCAAGGGCGGAGGATGGGGATACTATGAATAAGAAACAAACGATAGGAGTAGTCGCTCTGGTCGTAGCCATCATCATCGCAGCGGTGCTGATGTTCATGTTCGATGGTGGCTTCGGAGCCAATGCGTTCGACGGACTCCTTGACAGCACTGTGGGCAGTCTCGACGACAGCCTGCAGTTCGGAAAGAATCTTGACATATGGTTCATGCTGATGCTGGTCGCCTTCCTGATGATATTCATCAGGAAGTTCGAGTGGGGCGTCTGCCTCGCCGTGCTGCTCTCTGCCGCCGCCAGCTTCGTCGTCTATCTCGGCATACAGACCATCGGCATGGATGCTCTCTGGAGCCAGACACTTCTGATCAAGGCGGTCATCTGCGCGATCACGGTAGTCATCGCGATAGGCGTGTTCCTCGGAACCTGCAAGATGTGGCAGTACCTCCTCGTTGGGGTCGGATTCGCGTTCGTCTACTGTCTCATCGAGTGGCTCGTCCTCGGAGGACTCGAGGACCTCACCGGCCTCGCCGTCAAGGATGACGGAGGATCGGTCCTGGTCCACATGTGCGCCGCCTACTTCGGTCTCGGAGTCGCGCTGGGCATCAGGGACAAGAGGGCGTTCGACGAGCCCATGTACACCACCACCCACAGCGTCACGTTCGTCTGGCTCGCCAGCATGCTCCTGTGGATGCTGTGGCCCTCTTTCGTCACCTCCCTCATTCCCGGAGACGTCACCCAGGCCACCATCACCTGCTACATGGCCGGAATCGGTTCCATAATCAGCACGTACGCCGCATGCATGCTCTTCCAGGGCAAGGTCAACCCCATGGTCTACACGTACGCCATGCTCTGCGGGCCCGTGGCGATCGGTGCGCCGCTCCTCTGCGTCGGCCCCTGGGGTGCGCTGCTCATCGGACTCGTTGCCGGACTCATATCCACGCTGTGCTTCATCTACCTGCAGCCCTGGTTCTGCAGCAAGATCGGAGTCCTCGATGTGATGGGTGTCCACAACCTGCACGGAATCGGAGGATGGCTCGGTGCCATCGTGGTGTCCCTCGTCCTTGCCTCCGCAGGCACCTTCGTCATGGCCGTGATCACCGTCGTGATCACCCTCGTCACTGGAGCCGTCATCGGACTCGTCGTCAGGGCCACCCGCGGACAGTACGACACCATCTGCGATGACGACACCGACTTCATCAAGAGCGAAGCGCCGTCATCCTGAAACCCATAATGCGCCGGTCGATCCGGCGCATAAACCCCTTACTTCTCCGAGTTGATTACCATGTCAGTATAGGAAGACGAGATCTCCAGACTCATGCAGCGCTGCATCAGCTGTGGAAAGTGCACACCGGTCTGTCCATCGGCCAGGCACCAGGGGTGCGACCCACACGAGATCATGGTGATGGGCGAGGGCGACGTCTCGCAATGCATCCAATGCGGCAACTGCTCACGCGTCTGCCGCAGGAGCGACCCTTTCACGGTCATGAGGGACCTGATAT
>CAZLMR010000124.1:0-4185 GCA_964560575.1 uncultured Methanomassiliicoccales archaeon
CCTGATCTTCAACCTGATCAACGACTTCGCCTGCATCTTCATCATATGGGACAAGGTCGAGGACGAGTTCGTCAAGGAACCGCGGAAATGGGATGCGAAGAATCTGACCACCGTGATGTATCGGTACGGACCGATGTGCGTCGTGACGGATCTGATGTCATGGGCGTTCTTCATATGGGGAGTTCTGCCAACCGTGGCCGTCACGCTCTCCTCCGGGACCATCGCCGATATGGCCGCTCTCGGATACGATCTCTCCGGAGTCACCAACGCCTCCCAGCTGGTCCTCAGCGGAGCGCCACTCGGCGACTTCGACGAACTGATCCCGTACATGGTGCTGTTCCAGTCCCTGTGGGTCATAGAGCAGTACTGGATGCAGGTCTGGGCCATCCATATCGTCAGGTCCAACAAGCTGCCGTTCTTCCAGTCCTGGTCCGCCAAGCCGCTGGTCATCACGACCGTCGTCGCCCTGTGCATCGGAACCCTGCTTCCGTTCAGCGGACCCCTGTGGGAGGCCATCTCCGGCTGCACCGACATCATCGGCGTGCCGCTGTGGGCCCTGCTCTGGATGCCGTTCATCGCGTGCGTGTACTTCTTCGGATCCCACGCGATCAAGAAGCACGTGCTGAAGAAGTACGGCTACTTCGCCTGTTGAAACACCCTTACCGGGCTTCGGCCCGGGTCCATCCAGTTCTCAATTCACGTCCGGTCCAAGGCTGTTCACTCAGACCATCCTCTACGGTCCTGCGGCCGCATAGCAGCTGCATTCGGGATCTGTCGGTGCTTCCGCTTCAAATGCCAGTCTGATGCTGAACCGCTGATGGCCTATGCGGATGGAACCGTCTGTCGGAATCGTCCGGAGTGTTCGGGTCGGGATGTCCCGCCACCCTGTTATGTACGAAAAAGAAGACTGCCCGGGAGGATCACGGGGGTTCGGGTCCGAACGGAACGACCATCCGGACCCTGATGGGTTTTCAGAAGACGGATGATGAGGACTCCAGCTTCATGACCACGTCGTAGTCGGCGTTGGCCAGGTCCACCTCCCCCTGGTAGATGATTCTGTTGTCGATCCCCACATAGAGGATCATCTCACCGTAGGGTCCGGTGTAGGCACAGCGGTAGCAGGCTCTCTCGCCCCATGCGGTGTCGATGATGACGGAGTTCAGGATGTCGAGGTCCAGATTCTGATCCTCCTCGGTCAGAACCTGGGTGACGTCCTCCATGCCGCTGCTGAGGGTTACGGTGATGGTCCCGTCCTCGTCGACCGCGGTGATCTCTGCGCGGGCATCGGTCATGTAATCACCCTCGGGCGAGTACACGGAGTACTCGAACCAGGTCCCGACTTCAGCGGAGTTGAGGTAGAGGTTGTCAGCTTCGAGCTGGCTGGTGCCGTCGTAGTCGATGGGCGTGTAGAAGAACAGTGTCCTGATCTCGTAGGAGCTGTCGGCGTAGTCCGTCCTGCTCTGCATGGTGATCCCGTCATAGACCCAGTTCTTGATGGTGTAGTTCTCGGTGTTCAGAACGTAGATGTCGCAGTCCAGGGTGCCGTAGACGGTGTACAGGGTCTCGTTGGTTCCGTTGTCGGATCCGACCACAGGGTCTGCGATCACACCGTCGCCTGCGTGGCTGGGGTTGCCACTGTTGTCGTAGACCTCCGTCGTGTTGACGCCGTCGGTGATGGAGTTCACCCTCTCGTAGTCGATGTGGGTGGTCCTGTTGCCGTCGGCGTCCACGGTCACGTGCATGGTGGACGACCAATCGCCGATCCTCTCCTCGGTCCTCTCCTTGGTGGGATAGTCCACGGAGACCATGGATGCGTATGCCAGCTCCCCGCCGTAGGTGACGCCGTCCACGACCATCCTTATGTAGTAGCAGACGCCGTCCTCGGCGCCGACGATGAGGGTCTGACTGCCCCTCTCGTCCTCGATGTGGTAAACGTTGCACAGCCTGTAGCCGTAGGACAGGTTGTAGTACACGGCCTGACCTATGCTCTCTCCCTCGTAATCCTCCCCGAAGCTGACGAAGTTCTCCGGGGTGGTGGTCATCTCCTCGCCCCTGAACTCGTTGTAGTAGGTCAGTACGCCGTCCTCGCAGGAGGTGACGTACATGGTCACGGCGGTCTCCGGGTTGTATATGTTCCCCTTCTCCTGCCACAGGTAGACGAGCGTATCTCCAGCCTCCATGTCGTAGTCCACGGTGGAGCTTCCAATATGGACATCATCCCTCGTACTCAGGTTGTAACTCCACCTCTCTGTGGTCCCGTCATCGGAGATGGTGTGCGTCATAACGATTGGCCCCATCTTGTCTATGTACACGTATGCTTCCTCGCTGGAGCGTTCGACGGAATACAGGTCACATACGATCTCATTCCCGTTGATGTCCTCAATGGTCACGTCCGTCTCGATCAGGACGGGGTCGCTCATATCCCAGGAGATGATCTTGTAATCCCCGATGTTCGACTGGTAGACGAAGTACATGTTCCCGTTGATCGTCGCGGCGGCGTACATCTCGGAGAGGTACCTGGTCTCCTCGCCGTCTACGATTTCTATGTTTGCCATACTCAGCCTGTCGCCCAGTTCAAGGTCGATCAGACCGTTATAGTCCCCGCCGTCATCCCGAAAATACAGGTATGTGCCGGCAAGAACCACCACTATGACCACGGCGACGACGCCGATGGTCAGCATGTTTTTTGCGTTCCATGGTGTTTACACCTTTGTGTATCTTTAAAAGGAAGTCAGGTTGGACGAGTTGGATGCGGGTCCGGTCGTGAACTTCCCGCCGGGAAAGGGTGTAGGATGACGGCGAATGGTTCCCGGATGGTTGGTGCAAAGGACGTCCAGAGCAAGCCTGTCGTCAGTTCCATTTATGATGTATGTCTATTCGGGGACGGTCTATGAGGTACGAGCTTCTCCACAGGAACAGGGTGGTGGCCCTGGTCACCATCCACGAACGGGACGGTATGCTGACCGATCTCGACGAGATAATGGACAGGGACCATCTTCCTGTAGGTGTTGCCGTGCCCGGACGCCCGGTCGATGTCAGCGACATCCGTTCATGGTGGCACGGCAGGTCCATCCCCGCCAGCAGGAGAGGGATCCGCGATGTTCTGGAAAGGCTCGGACTTAGGGATGCGAGCATGCTGCTGACGAACTCGATGGGACTAAGTCTGTCTGATCAGTACTGGATAAGGCCGCAGGGATCGGACATCTCATGGGAGGATGCGAACTTCTTCGACAATCCGTTCTCCGAGGATGTCGGGGATCTGCTGTTCGGTCATCATGTGGGTGAGGGTGAGATAGACCTCAACTCCCCAGATAACACATCGGACGGGAACCTGCGCAAGCGCTGGAAGATCGTGGATGGCAGGAGGTGTCTGATTAAATCCGGAACGAGGCCCATGTTCCAGGAACCCTTCAACGAGGTGGCCGCATCCATGCTCGCCGAAGCGGCAGGGATACCGCATGTGGATTACCGTATCGTCCCAGGAGGGGGCGATCCGTGCTGCTTCTGTCCTGATTTCATCACTCGGGAAACCGAACTCGTGACCGCGCACAGCGTCCTGCTCTCCGATGGGTTAGACGGGGGCGTCCAGATGCTGGAGCGCTATGTGGGCGCATGCCGTTCTCACGGCCTTGATGTGAGGGATGATGTAAACGTGATGATCGCATTCGACCACATTATCGCGAACACGGACCGTCACACCAACAACTTCGGGATAATCCGTGATGCGGAGACTCTGGAGTGGCTGTCTTCTGCGCCCCTCTATGACAACGGGACATCCCTCGGGACGAACGTCCTCACAGCGGATCTGACATCGGATCAAATAACTAGCTGCAAGCCGTTCGCCAACACGTTCAGGAAGCAGATCAGACTCGCCTCGACACTGGACGGGATCGACACGGAGTCGATGAGAAGGGAGATTCCGAAGATCCGCAATCTGATGGAGGAAGGGGTAAGATATCTTGGGGACGGCAGGTCTGATGCCGTGTGCTCCCTGATATCCGACAGATTGGACGAGGTGGAGTCGCGTTGCGAGAGGATGCTCACCTGGCATGTTCCAGCGGTCTGATCGACGGTTTTGAACGTCAACGATCGGAATATCCGTGATGAAGGGGTCAAGTCGGTTATGTTGTCGGCTTCTCTATGATATCTTGATGGTCCCCAAACATGGCGGGACCTCTGTGATGG
>CAZLMR010000125.1:0-4171 GCA_964560575.1 uncultured Methanomassiliicoccales archaeon
CCGAGAACCACTACGGCGAGCACAAGGGCAAGCCCTTCTTCCCCTCCCTGATCTCCTACATCACCTCCGGCCCCGTCATGGCCATGGTGCTCGAGGGAGAGAACGCGGTCTCCGTGTGCAGGGGAATGATGGGCAAGACCAACCCCGCCGAGTCCGCTCCCGGAACCATCCGCGGCGACTACGCGATGGTCACAGGCATGAACATCATCCACGGTTCCGATTCCGTCGAGTCCGCCAAGAGGGAGATCTCCATCTTCTTCAAGCCCGAGGAGCTCGTCTCCTACGACAGGACCGCGGACAAGTGGATCTACGAGTGATTCTAACCTAAACCATTTACATCCCAAACCCCTTTTCTTATAATCAGAAGGTGGCGGACATGGCGATCAGGCAACCCGTTGTCAGTGTCCTTGGTCATGTCGACCATGGAAAGACTAAGCTTCTCGACCGTATCAGGGGGACATCGGTCCAGGCACGCGAGGCCGGTGCCATCACTCAGCACATCGGTGCCACCGAGGTCCCGATAGAGCACATCTACAAGGTGTGCAAGCAGCTGATCGGCAACAAGAAGTTCGATGTCCCAGGTCTCCTCTTCATCGACACCCCGGGTCACCATTCATTCACGACCCTCAGGGCCAGGGGAGGCTCTCTTGCAGATATCGCCGTCCTGGTCATAGACATCAGGGAGGGTCTGATGCCCCAGACCATCGAGTCCATACGCATCCTGAGGCAGTACAAGACCCCGTTCGTCATCGCTCTCAACAAGGTGGACACCATCCAGGGATGGATCAGCGAGGAGGGAAGACCGTTCATCCTCGCGGAGAAGGTCCAGCAGGACCACACCCTGGCGGCGTTCAACGACAAGCTCTACACCGTCATAGCCCAGCTCGCCGAGCAGGGCATCTCCGCGGACAGGTACGACAGGATCGACGACTTCACCAAGGCCGTCGCCCTGGTCCCGATCAGCGCCAAGGAGGGCGAAGGCATCCCGGACCTTCTGCTGGTCCTCATCGGACTCGCCCAGCGCTTCCTCGAATCGCAGCTGGAGAAGGGCGAGGGCCCCGGAAAGGGGACCATCCTGGAGATCAAGGAGGAGCGCGGTCTCGGAAAGACCTTGGACATGATCCTCTACTCGGGGACCCTGAAGAAGGGCGACACCGTCGCCATGGGGACCCGCGGCGCGCCGGTCGTCACCAAGATCAAGGCCATCCTCAAGCCCAAGCCCCTGGACGAGATCCGCGACCCCAGGGACAGGTTCGATTCCGTGAAGGAGCTCCATGCCGCGGCCGGAGTGAAGATCTCCTGCCAGAACTGCGAGGGGGTCATCGCCGGAGCGCCCATCATCGTGGTCAAGGGACCCAATGATCCCGCCATCCAGGCGCTCCAGGAGGAGACCAGCATCAAGATCGAGACCCAGGAGAAGGGCATCACGATCAAGGCCGACGCCATCGGATCCCTCGAGGCCCTCGCATACGAGGCGAAGGAGCACGACATCCCCATCCGCAAGTATGGTGTGGGCGAGATCACCCGCAGGGACATCGTCGAGGCCGCCTACGGCGACAAGAAGAACTGCGTCATCCTGGGGTTCAACGTCAACCTGTCCAAGGATGCGGAGGCCGAGCTGGCCAATCATGAGGAAATGACCGTCATGACCAACCAGATCGTCTACCAGCTCATAGACGACTACATCGAGTGGGTCGAGGACAGCAAGAGGAAGACAGACACGGACAAGAGGTCCGAGTTCTCCTTCCCGGCCAAGTTCATGATCCTGCCCAACTGCATCTTCCGTGCCAGCAAGCCCGCCATCGTCGGTGTGAGGGTGCTCGCCGGGAGGATAAGGCCCGGAGAGAACCTGCTGGGCGCTGACGGACGCGACGCCGGAAGGATCAAGAGCATCCACACCGGAGAGGACGCGCTCAAGGAGGCCAAGCAGGGCGAGGAGGTCGCAGTGGCCATCGAGGGCGTCACCGTCGGCAGGCAGATCGACGAGGAGGACATCATCTACGTCGACCTCATCGAGTCCGGGTACAAGCAGCTCATCAACCTCGATCTCAACGACGACGAGAAGCTGGCCATGGAGGAGACCGTGGCCATCAAGAGGAAGGAAGACCCGTTCTGGGGTATGTGATCAGGTCGCATGTCCTACCTCACAAGGCCCTTCCTGGGCTTCATATTCGCTCTGGAGCCGGTCTGGCTCCCGCTGTTCGTCGTGGACGTCATAGCGCTGCTGGTGATGATATTCGCCGAGAGGTTCAACCCCAGGACCCTGATATTCTGGATATCACTTGTGGTCATAGTGCCGTTCGCGGGGATACTGCTGTATCTAGCGTTCGGCAGCACCCTGTACGCCAGATGGAGGCTGTCCGACCGCAAGCATGCCGACGACGCCCGGTTCCTTGAAGGGGAGGGGGACGTACCGCCAGAGGGCGACGCGGTGAGGGTAGGTTGCCTCGAGAGCCTCGGAGCGGATGTGTACACATCCGACAACGATGTGAGGTTCTACTGGGACCGCTCCCAGATGGCCCCGGATATGGTCTCCGACATATGCACGGCCAGGGAAACCGTCTGTCTGATGGCCCGCCGCATGCCCAGGGACTCGGCGGGCGTCCACGAGGCCCTCATCGATGCGGCCTCCAGAGGGGTCTCCGTGCGCGTGATGGCCTCCACGATCGGATTCGGAAGGTCTCGTGACGCGAGGGTACTCAAGCGCGCCGGCGTGTCGTTCCATTCGTTCCACAACCCTCTGTACTCCATGTTCTCCGTCCGTCCGGCGAACCGCAACCTCCGTGCCATGGCCGTCATCGACGGCAGGGTCGCTTACCAGGGCAGGGGAGCGACCGTCAGGGTTGAGGGTCCGGCCGCCGAGCGCCTGGAGAAGAGGTTCCGGGCGGACTGGTTCCATGCCACGGGCGAGGATCTCGGCACACGTGCCATGCCTCCAGAGAGGGTCGACGGGGGTTGCGGGATGCAGATCGTATCGGACGGTCCCGACACGGGGGACGCGTACCCCATGCTCTCCTGCTACGCCGACCTGGTCTCACGCTCCGAAAGGACGCTCTACATGGCGTTCCCGTACCTCCTCCCGAACGACGAGATCTACTCGACGGTCAAGATGGCCGTGGTCTCCGGCGTGGACGTGAGGATACTCCTGCCCAGGAAGGGGAGACACTGGTACCAGTCTTGGAACTCGCTGGCCGCCTCCAACCCGCTGATGATGGTCGGGGCGAAGGTGTACTTCGTGGACAGGATGCTCGGCAAGTGCGTCATGGTCTCCGACGACAGGATATGCTGCGTCGGATCCGGCGACTTCTCCAGCAGGCCCCTCGCTCAGGATTTCAACACCGGGTGCCTGATCTACTCCGAGGACGTCGCCTCCGAGGTCACGGCTGCGTTCATGCACGAGTTCGAGGGCGCGGCGGAGTGCCTGCCGGAGGAGTACCAGCACAGGTCGTTCACTGATATGCTGAAGATCGGCGTTGCCAGGCTGCTCATGTTCTTCAATTGATGCGCGCGCGAGGGCGGTCAAAAAGGTTTATAAATAATCCTCCGTTAGCCAGCCCTCACAGGTGTTCAAATGGTAGAATTCAAAGCCATTGTCAACGACGTCAAGACCGGAAGGTCCTACAACGTCGCAGTGTCCGGTCACCACGCGAACTCTCTGATTGGTGTCAACATCGGAGAGGTCGTGGATGGAATTTTCGTCGGTCTCCCCGGTTACAAGCTCAAGATCACCGGTGGATCCGATGGCAACGGAACCCCCATGAGGTCCGACCTCCCCGGAAATAAGAGGGTCAAGCTCCTCCTGGCCGAGAGCAAGGGATTCCACGAGAAGTACCCCGGACAGAGGAAGAGGGTCGCCATCCGCGGATCCGCGATCTCCGCCGAGATCGTCCAGATCAACATGGCTGTCGCCGAGTACGGACCCAAGTCCATCGAGGAGTGCCTCAACCCCCAGCCCGAGGGCGAGGCTCCCGCGGAGAACTGATGAAAGTACCTCAGCAGCCCGAGATCAACATCGGGATGATCGGTCACGTCGACCACGGTAAGACCACCCTGACAAAGGCGCTCTCCGGCGAGTGGACCGACCGTCATTCCGAGGAACTGAAGAGAGGCATCTCTATCCTTCTCTGGTACGCGTACGTAGCATTCTACAAATGCCCCGAATGCCAGGGTC
>CAZLMR010000126.1:0-4161 GCA_964560575.1 uncultured Methanomassiliicoccales archaeon
CATCGTCAACTACGAAAGGTAAGGTACAGCCAATGAAACCCATTTCCGCTATGATTATTATGGATGGCTTCGGCCTGACGGAGCATACCGAGGGCAACGCCATCGTCGCTGCGGGCACCCCCAATCTGGATAAGCTCACCGCCCGCTGGATCCCCGTCCATCCGGACGGAGTCCCTCCCCTCAGGAAGTACCTAGAGGCCAGGGCCTTCAAGCTGGAGATCTCCGGCAAGACCTCCGACGCACTCTTCCCTCCGATCAGGGGCAAGGAGGAGTTCATCGGCTACAACATGCTGGAGAAGCTGAAGAAGGCTGTCGAGGAGGACATCGGGGAATCCTTCGAGCTGCGCAAGTGCAGACGCACCTTCGGACAGCGCGCGCTGGACGAGGGACACGACATCCACAACGTCTCCCTGGTTATGGGACATACCACTATCTCCACGACGCAGCGTTACTACTGCGACAAGGACAACCGTTCAGCAACCGACGAAATGCTAGCATTTTGGGAAAACACTAGACAAATGGAGGACGCCTGACCTGCAGACGGAAATCCATAGAAATTCTTTCAAGGTATCTGGATGAAGAAGTGGCGGGCCTGAAGGGATTCGAACCCTTGGCCGTTCGATTAAGAGTCGAACGCTCTACCTAGCTGAGCTACAGGCCCACTAAAGCCCTTGATAACCTGCTTATACATAAAGCTATGCTTGCCAAACGAATCTTCACAGACAGCTATCCATCATACGTCCGTACCAAACCCATATAAGCGCAATAATGGAATACCCACCCGATGTCTAAGTTGAAGGTAAGGGACCTGATGACCACGCAGGTGGTGACGCTTAAGCCCGACGACACCGTCAAGAAGGCGGTCATAAAGTTCGCGTTGGACAACATCTCCGGCGCGCCCGTGGTGGATAACAGGAACCACCTCCTGGGAATCCTCAGCGAGAACGACGTTCTCGGTATGCTTCTCAAGTACCAGGAGGCACTGGATGACGACAGTCCCGGATCCGTGATGCTCAACTACCCTATGGATTCCAGCATGGAGGAGGACTCCGCCCTCAAGAGCATAGCCGACGAGATCTCCAACACCCTCGTCTCCGACATCATGACCCGCACGGTCCTCACGACCTCCCCGGACACCACCATCATGGAGGTCCTCTCCGCGATGATCGAGATGAAGGTCAACCGCCTTCCCGTGGTGGAGAAGGGCGTCGTTGTCGGGATCATCTCCAGGGGAGACATCATCTTCGCGCTCTACAAGAAGAAGGCTTGAGGCCGGATGATAGAGGTCCACGTACTGGCCAGCGGCAGCGATGGCAACTGCACCGTCATCGAATGCGACGGCGAGGCCATCATGATAGACGCTGGCGTCAGCTGCAGGAAGATCCTGTCCCTGATGGATCAGGAGGGTGTGGACAAGGATGTGGTCAAGGCCATCCTCATCACCCATGAGCATAGCGACCACGTCAGCGGAGCCGGAGCCACCGCCAGGAAGCTGGGTGTGCCGGTCATGTGCAACACCGCGACGTTCTCCCAGCTGAGCCTGGGCAACGTGGACTATCTCCCGTTCGACAGTGCGGAGCCGTTCGATGTGGCGGGATTCCACGTCACGCCCCTTCCCACATCGCATAACGCCATCGAACCGAACGCGTTCCTCAGTCAGAAGGACGGAAAGAGCGTTCTGCTGGCGACCGACACGGGGAAGCTGACCTTCCAGATCGAGGCCGCTCTGAAGATGGCGGACATCGCCGTCATAGAGTCGAACTACGACAACAAGATGCTGGCGGATGGGCCGTACCCGGTGTCGCTGAAGCGTCTCATCGGTAGCGAGAAGGGGCATCTGTCCAACGTCGACTGCGCGAACGCCATCCGTCGCACGATGACGGATTCCGGACGCCAGCTGTTCCTCGCGCATCTCAGCAAGACGAACAACATCCCCGATCTGGCCAGGGACACGGTGTCCGAGATCACGGGCATAAGGCGTCTGAACATCGACTGTCTCGAGTTCCCCGGGGACACGAGGACACTCAAGGCGTAGGCCTGATCGCCATCGCCTTCTCTGAATTTATCAGGACATCGGCGAGGACCTTCGGGAGCATCACGAGGTCCTCCTTGAACAGCTTGTAGTCCCTGTCCGGTCCGACGAACTCTGGGAGGTCCTCCGTCACCCTGATCAGGATAGGCTTCAGATCCTCCGAATCCATCGGTTCTGGCGCGACCGGTTCATGTATCTCGGCCTCCGTGGGCGCGGGCTCGGTCTTCGCAGGTTCCGTATGCACTTTTACAGGCGTAGGCGCGGGTTCCGGTGCGGTGGGCGCGGGCTCTGCGACCGGCAGCTCCCCATCGAACGGCTCGTCCCCGAACCCGTCGAAATCTTCGGGGATGGGCTCGTCCTGGAAATCCTCAGGCGAGTCGTCGAACGGGACATCGTCCATCTTCCGTGTGGGTTCCGGGACCTCCGGGGCCTCGGACGGCTGCTCCGCCCTCGGTGTCTGCGGCACATCGTCTATGTGCGTGGCGACGGTGTTCCTCCTGCCGCGGAGGCGGTCCACCTCCGACATGTGTCCCTTGGACAGTGCCAGGACCTGCTCGTAGTAGGCCTTCTCCTCGTCGGTGAGGACCTCCAGGGAATTCCTCCCACCCATGGCCCCTCTGATCGCCATTTGGCAGATCTTCTGGGTCCTGATGTGGACAACGTCCTTCGCGAGCCTCTCGGCCTTCTTCCTGCGCTGGTCGGCCCCCTCGCACATGACGGATTCGGGGTCCAGGGCCATCTGGCGGTCGTACTCCAGGCGGAGGGACGTGAGCAGGTTGGCGATCGCCCTGAACAGGTCCCTGCGGACCTGGGTGATCGCGCTGCTCTTCATCTCCACCCTGTACAGCTCCGACAGCTCGTCGAATGACATGGGCTCCATCGCAGGCATCGGAAGGCCATCAACGGTGCCATAGATAATGGCTCCGTCACGGTCAAATCCGTGTGCGCGGATGCGGTGCACATGAGGGTTGCCGATGTCTGTAGGGTCCGTGACGGATGCGTCGAGGTCGATGTCTCCGTCTCGCCGAGATCCAACCGCTCCGGTCCAGACGGGTTCGACGAGTGGAGGCGCAGGATGAACGTCAGGGTGAAGGCGCCGCCTCTGGACGGGAGGGCCAACAAGGAGGTGGCGGAACTGTTCAGGGACATGACAGGATGCAGGGCCGAGGTCACCGCGGGGCAGACTTCCAGGCAGAAGACAGTCACCGTCTACGGCGATCCGGAGGCTGTGATGAGATCCATGACGGAGGCTGTCGATGGATGACGCCGAGCGCCTGGAGGGGATACAGGCCCTCCTGGACGAGCTGAACGAGATGCGCGACACCCACATCATCCTGGTGGAGGGACTGAAGGACGTGGCGTCCCTGAGGCACGTCGGTGTCGACGGGGAGTTCTTCTGCGTCCAGAGCGGAGGCGGCCCGGTGAAGGCCGCCGAGCATGTCTGGCACAGCGGGAGGCAGGCTGTTATCATGACCGACTGGGACCGCAGGGGAGGGACGCTCGCAAGGGCCCTCAGGGAGAACCTGTCCGCCCTGGACGTCAGGTACGATGACCGGATCAGAGGGGAGCTGGCGGTGCTCTGCAGGCCGTACGTCAAGGATGTGGAGTCGATAGACGCGGTGGTCCTGCTCCTGCAGAGGTCCTGCGGACAGATGTGACGGGTCAGGACAATGCTTATGTCGGCGACGCGTATCGACGTGGGATGAGCGGAGTCTTCATCGTGTTCGAGGGGATAGACGGGGCCGGGAAGTCCACCGTGTGCCAAAGGGTCGCGGAGGAGCTCGATTCCAGGGGCATGAAGGTTGTCCTCACCGCCGAGCCCACCCACGAGGGCATCGGCGCGTTCATACGCTCTGGCGATGCTGGGAGGATATCCCAGAGGACCGAGGCGCTGCTGTTCGTGGCCGACCGCAACGACCACACCGAGAGGATATCCAAGGAGGTGTCCGAAGGGGCGGCCGTGGTCTGCGACAGGTACTTCGCGTCAACCGTGGCGTACCAGTCGGCGAAGCTGGACGGCGCCGGACGGTGGCAGCTGTTTCGAAACATCACGCTTCCGCTTCTCGGACGGACGACCACATTCATCCTTCTGATGACGCTGACCTCCTATTTCCAGATGTTTGCGCAGT
>CAZLMR010000127.1:0-4140 GCA_964560575.1 uncultured Methanomassiliicoccales archaeon
ATGACGGCGCAGGGGTGCTCGCCGATGTAGTTGGTGAAGAGGAACTCGCTGCGCATCAGTCCGACACCGTCGCACTGGAGCTTCGCGATCTCCTCGGCCTTGGCGGGCATGGACATGTTGACCATGACCTTGGTGCCGGTGATGGGCACGTACTCCGCGGCGACAACGGAGGATGCGGATGCGGATCCGGACTCCTCGGGCGCAGCTTTCTTCAGGATGCCCTTGTAGACGGTTCCGGTGGTCCCGTCGACGGTGACGTCCATGCCGTCCTTGAGGATCTCGGTGGCGTTGCCGGTTCCGACGACGCAGGGTGTCCCGAGCTCCCTGGAGATGATGGCGGCGTGGCAGGTCATGCCTCCCTCGTCGGTGACGATGGCCGCGGCCCTGCTCATGGCGGGGACCATGTCGGGCATGGTCATCTGGGTGACGAGGATGTCGCCCTCCTTGACGGTGTCCAGGCTCATCGACGTGTCGTAGATGATGACCTTTCCGGTGGCGAGGCCGGGACTGGCTCCGAGACCGGAGGCGACGATGTCCTCGCTGTTGGCCACGGCTCCGACGGACTCGTTGGTGGCGGAGTTCCCGGTGGCGGTGATCGGCCTTGCCTGGACGATGTACGCCTTGTCGTCCTCGACGCACCACTCCATGTCCATGGGCTTCTCGTAGTGGATCTCGATCTGCCTTCCGATCTCGGCGATCTCCTGGATGCGCGCATCGGGGATCTTCTGGGCCTTGACCATGTCCTTGGGCATGTCGAACCTCTCGACGCCGCCCTCCTTTCCGCGGACGTACTTCCAGGTCTGGGTCGAGATCCTCTTCTTCAGGATCTCCATCTTCTGCTTGTCGACGACGTAGGTGTCGGGTGTGACCTCTCCGCCCACGATCGCCTCGCCGAGACCGTATCCGGCCTCGATGACGATCTGCTTGGCCCCGCTGTTGGGGTCCACAGTGAACATGATCCCGGAGAACTCGGAGTTGACCATCCTCTGGACGACGACGGCGAGCTTGACGTCCTCGTGGGCGAATCCCTGCTTCTCGCGGTACGCGATGGCCCTGGCGGTGAAAAGGGAGGACCAGCATTTCCTGATCTTGTCGAAGAGGTCCTCCTCGTCCTTGACGTTGAGGTAGGTCTCCTGCTGGCCTGCGAAACTGGCGTCGGGGAGGTCCTCGGCGGTGGCGCTGGATCTCACGGCGACGAATCCGACCTTGCCCTTGGGCACCAGGATCCTGTACCTGGAGACGATGTCCTTCTTCAGGTCCTGGGGGATCTCGCACTCCTCGAACAGGGCCCTGATCTTGTCGGAGGCGGCGGCGAGGCTGTCGTCGGAGTTCCTGTCGATCCCGGCCAGCTCTTTGTTGACCTTGTCCATGAGGTCACTGCTCTGGACGAAGTAGTCGTAGGCGGTGGTGGTGAGGACGAACGCCTCGGGAACCGGGAATCCGGCGTTGGTGAGTTCGCCGAGGTTCGCGCCCTTGCCCCCGACGATAGGTATGTCTTCCACGTGCAGTTCGTTAACGTCCACGATCTTCTTATCCATGACAATCCCTGTGAATTTGAACCGGTTTCGTATAGGGCCTTCCCGGGCCTCTCTGTCGTTCTGTATAATCTAGATAATAATATGGTTTCTTTTTCAACGCCGTGAAAGGTCCGATCGAACGGCATCGATATGGGGCGATGAAGGCCCGTTGACTACGATTTCCATTCTCTGTTTTTCGAATCACGTAGATAATCTACGAATTCCATCATAAAAAAGGGTTAGGTCCATCAAAAACAGGAGCCGTTTCTTCGGAACCTACAAAGGGTTTAAATGATTGTCGTCATACGGAATCCCAGTGGTACTAATGCACATGGAGATATGTTGGCATGGTAGGGGCGGACAGGGTCTCGTCACAGCGAACGAGATCCTGGCCGAGACCGCCATCGCCGCGGGAATGTACGTCAAGGCCTTCCCCGAGTTCGGACCCGAGAGGATGGGAGCCCCCATCAAGGGATTCACGAGGATCGCCGACGCGCCTGTCAGGGTCCACAGCCAGGTCTACGAGCCCGATGTGGTCATCATCATGGACGGGACACTGGTCGGTAAAGTCGACGTCACCAGGGGGATCAAGAAGGACTCGATCATCCTGGCGAACTACACCGGTTCACCTCAGGAGCTTCAGGACGCCCTCGGGACGGAGGCGGAGTGCCACACCCTGGACGCCAACAAGATCGCCATCGAGGAGATCGGCAAGCCCATGGTCAACACGGTCATGCTCGGCGCGCTGATCAAGTGCAGGGACATCGTCCCGTACGACGCCCTGGAGGACCAGATCACCGACAGGTTCACCGGCAAGCTCTCGGACAAGGTCATAGTGAAGAACCTCTCCGCTCTCAAGAGAGGATACAAGGAGGTGCAGTGAGATGGCATTGGCTAACATCAAGGACCTGGTCATCGGAGGACGCATCATAAAGCCCGGTTCCTCCGAGATGGTCATGACAGGCGACTGGAGGAGCTACGTCCCGGTCGTCGACCAGGACAAGTGCATCGACTGCTACACATGCTGGATATACTGCCCTGACAACAGCATCGTCTTCAGGGACGACAAGATGTCCGGCATCAAGATGAGCCACTGCAAGGGATGCGGAATCTGCGCCAAGGTCTGTCCCAAGAAGGCCATCACAATGAGGGAGGAGTGAGCATGTCGCACGATATCGCAATCAACGGAGACAACGCGGTCGCACTGGCATGGAGGCAGATCGACCCCGACGTGTGCGCCGCGTACCCCATCACCCCGCAGACCATCATCGTCGAGAAGTTCGCGGAGTACGTCGCCAACGGAGAGGTCTCGACGGAGTTCGTCTGCGTCGAGTCCGAGCACTCCGCGCTCACGCTGTGCACGTCCTCGTGCTCCGCCGGAGCCAGGACGTTCACCGCCACTGCATCCCAGGGACTCGCCTACATGTGGGAGATGATGCCCATCACCGCATCCATGAGGGTCCCCCTCATCATGGCGGTGGCCAACAGGGCGGTCAGCGGACCCATCAACATCAACAACGACCACGGCGACGCCATGTCCGCCCGCGACTGCGGATGGATCCAGCTGTTCTCCGAGAACGTTCAGGGAGCGTACGACAACTCGATCATCGCACCCAGGATCGCGGAGCACCACGACGTCCAGCTGCCCTGCATGGTCAACCTGGACGGATTCATCCTGACCCACGCCATCGAGAGGATGACCATGGTCGACACCGCCGATGTGAAGCACTTCGTCGGCGAGTTCGAGCCCCTGTACCCCCTGCTCGATGTGAAGCACCCGGTCTCCCATGGTAACATGGACGGACCCGACTTCTACTACCCCCACAAGTACCAGTCCGTGCTGGCCATGGACAAGGCCCTGGAGGTCGCAGAGGAGGTCTTCAAGGAGTTCGCCGACATGACCGGCAGGGAGTACCACCTGGTCGACGAGTACATGTGCGATGACGCCGACTTCGTCGCCGTCATCCTCGGATCCTCCTTCGGAACCATGAAGGAGACCGTGGACCAGCTGCGCGCCGAGGGAATCAAGGCCGGATGCGCCATGCCCCATGTCTACAGGCCCTGGCCGGAGGCGGCCCTCGCCAAGATTCTGAAGGGCAAGAAGGCCGTCGCGGTCTTCGACAAGCACCTGAGCATCGGAGCCTACGGACCCATGTTCCCCGAGGTCGTCACCGCGGCCGCGGACCTGGACTCCATGCCCAAGATGTACAACGTGATCTACGGACTCGGAGGCGCCGACGCCACCGTGGCCGGATTCAAGAAGGTGATGGAGGAGGTCGCCAACGGCGCAGCTCCCAAGATCACCTATCTGGGGGTGAAGGCATGACATCGATGTCACTCAAGGAACTGAACAAGCTGCCCGTCAGGCTCGCGAGCGGGCACAGGCTCTGCGCCGGATGTGCCGAGTCCATCATCGCGAAGCAGATCCTGATGGGAACCGAGGACCCCGTCGCGGTGTCCCTGTCCACGGGATGCTTCGAGGTCTCCACCACAGTGTTCCCCTACACGTCCTGGAACACACCCTACATCCACACCGCCTTCGGGAACGGAGCGGCCACCTGCGCCGGTCTCGAGACCGCGTACACCGCTCTGAAGAAGAAGGGCAAGATCAAGGGGGACATCA
>CAZLMR010000128.1:0-4120 GCA_964560575.1 uncultured Methanomassiliicoccales archaeon
CGGCCTCCAGCTTGGCGGTGACTCCGCCGACGGGCAGGACCTTTCCCCTGACGCTCAGGGAACCGGTCATGGCCAGGTCCTGGCGGATCGGGATGTTCTCCAGGGCGGAGATGATGACGGTCGCCATGGTGATGGACGCGGAGTCACCCTCCACACCGTCGTAGGTACCGATGTACTGCAGATGGATGTCGCTGTCGGACAGGTTGGTCATCGTGTACTTCTTGATGACCGCGGAGATGTTCTCGACGGCCTCCTTGGCGATGGTCCCCAGCTGACCGGTGGCGACGATATGCCCGGCCCTCTTGACCTGTGACGGGGACACCTCGGCGACGATCGGGAGCACGATTCCGGAGTACTCGGCCATGTTGGAGCTGGCGTTGAGCGCGGCGAGACCGTTGACCATTCCGACCGCCTCGCCGGAGGTCCTGAACATCTTGTAGGCCTCGTTGGCCTCGATGTACCTGTCGGCGATCTGCTGCTCAAGACTGCGGGCGGTACCCCTGGCCATGATGACGTCGTCGGCGGAGACGACCTTGGCGCCCCTCTGGACCGCCATGTCCCCGGACACCCTTATGAGACCTCCGAGCTCCCTCATCCTGAGGGTCAGCTCGCCCTTCCTTCCGGAGCGGCGCTGGGCCTCGCGGAGGATCTCGGCGACGGCGAACTTGTCGAAATGGGGGATCTTGCCGTCCTTCCTGACCTCCTGGGCGACGAACCTGGTGATGTTGTCGCGGTTCTCGTCGGTATCAGGCATGGTGCTGCGCATGTAGACCTCGTATCCGTAACCCCTGATCCTGGACCTGAGGGCGGGATGCATCCCCTGGATGGCGTCCATGTTACCGGCGCACACCAAGATGAAGTCGCAGGGCACGGGCTCGGACTTGACGAGGGCACCGGAAGAGCGCTCGGACTGTCCCGTGATGGACATCTTCTTCTCCTGCATGGCGGTCAGCAGGGCCTGCTGGGATTCCATCCTCAGGAGGTTGATCTCGTCGATGTAGAGCACTCCCTTGTTGGCCTTGTGGATCGCTCCGGCCTCCAGCCTGTCATGGGACGGGGTCTCGAGACCTCCGGACTGGAACGGGTCGTGCCTGACATCTCCCAGGAGGGCTCCCGCATGGGTTCCCGTGGCGTCCACGAACGGTGGCATCTCTCCGGCGTCATGGCCGACCAGAACCTTCGGCACGATAGCCGTCTCGTTCCTGGGGGCACCAGGCGTCCTGAACATGAAGAAGATCAGCATCGCTCCGAGTATGGCGAACAGCGTGATCGTGAAGTTGCCCAGGAGCATTCCGGCCAGAAGTCCGAGGATGATCAGTCCGAGACATGCGTAGACGTACATCGTGTTCTTCTGGTTCTTCTGCTGGGCCGCGATCGACTTCTGCTCGGCCACGACCGCCTTCCCCTTCCCTGCGGGGAAGACCCTTATCCTGGGCTCGTTGAAATCCTCGGGATTGTGGTAGGCGACTATGTCCTGGAGCTCCTCCTTCGGAAGGTACTCCACCATCGAGTTGGCCAGCATCGACTTACCGGTACCCGGCTCGCCGATCAGCATGACATGCCTCTTCTGGGATGCGGCCTTGCGCATGACCTCCACGGCATCCTCCTGACCGATGACCCTGTCGGCCATCAGGTCCGGGATGTGGATCTGCTCGGTGGTTGTGAAGGTCTGTCTGTCCGCCCACTCCTCCACGGAGAGCTCGGACCTCTTCACATCTGATCTTTTTGTCATTTTTCCCCCTTGAATCCTACTTTGTTCTTCTATATAAGGATTGATTGTGCTATGTTCGAAGGGACGAGGAGCTCAGAGGTCCCCGTTCCTCAGCGCGTAGAGTATCACTCCGACTATGATGGCCACGATGATGACCGCCATCACGTGCGTCCCGTACTTCTCGAAGAAGGTCCTGTCGTCAGGCCATTCGTAACCGTCCGCGGGCACGGTGACGGACGAGAGCGAGTTGGACGCCGCCAGGTCGAGGTCGGCCACATGCGTGGACCCGAACCCGCGTGTGACGCTCATGTCGGACACGAGCACCAGCGTCGACATCCCGGCCATCAGCGGGTCCCTGTCGTCGCCGTTGTAGACCGTGACGTCCGTGGCGTACCACCTCTCGCCGTCCCACAGGACGTTCCAGTATCCCGTCTCCGTGGCGCCGTCAGAGTTCGTGACGACGGTCCCCCTGACCGTCGCGGCCGTTATGCCGTTCCTCTCGCAGAGGTACGTGAAGGCCATGGCGATCCCGGCCGAGGAGGATTCGCCGGTGACCAGCGCATCGTAGGCGTTGCTCACCGTGGCGGGCTGCCCCTCGGAATCCTCGGTGGCCTCCACTGCCTCCTGGTCGTCGATGTCCCTGACTGAGGACAGTGCCTGGGCGATGGCGATGACCTTGTCCGGGACCTGCGAGGCGTTGACCCTTATGTCCTCGGCGGCCTCCCTGAGATCGGAGATCGCCTGGGAGATCTCGTTCTGGGCCGTGTCCGGCGAGTCAGTGAAATCGGACGGGACGGAGACAGAGAACGACACGGACACCGGGATCGAGTACGTGCCCGGGTCCCTGTCGGTGTCCGGATATGTGATCTCGGCGAGTCCGCACTCGACGGTGACCTCGGGCGAGCTGATCGGGAGGTCCCAGAGCCAAATGGCCTCGGCGTCGGTGTAGTAGATCGCCGCAAGGGCGGTCTGGACGACGTCCTGCGCGTAAGCGGTCGCCTCCTCGGGGGTGGCGAACAGGACAGGGTCCCCCAGGTAGATCATGAAGCTGAGGGTCCCGCTGGGGGAACCGCTCAGCTCCGTGGAGAACCTGCCGGTGACCTCATCGTACACCGTCCTGCCGTTCTCATCGAGCTGGGAGACGTAGTCCGTGTCGGGCACGACGGTCTCGGACCCCTCCGCGTCGACCACGGGTGCCGCCAGGACGGCAATGAAGCAGAACACGGCCATAGCCGCGACGATCTTGGAATTCATCGCGCGGGATTACACGCACCTTCTTTTAAAGGTAACTCTAGGAAATCCATGAATTATGTAATCTGGCACCATCGCTCCGAGGGTAGTCCTTATGAACATCCGCACGGTTGGAGAGAACGATGAGGATAGACGAGTTGGACATCCCGGACAGCGTCGCCGACGCCCTCATGTCGGTAGGGTTCAGAGAACTCCATCCCCCGCAGGCGGAGGCGATACCCATCACGCTGGAGGGGAGGAACCTCGTCGCGGCCATCCCGACCGCCAGCGGCAAGTCCCTCATCGGATACGTGGCCGCCCTCAAGACCCTGGTGGAGCACAGGGGCCGCGTGCTGTACATCGTCCCGCTCAAGGCCCTTGCATCGGAGAAGAGGGACGACTTCCTGCGCTTCTCCGACCTGGGCATCACCGTGCACATGAGCACGGGAGACCTCGACTCCGAGGACAAGGGCATCGAGAAGGCGGACATCGTGGTCGCCACCTCCGAGAAGGCCGACTCCATGATACGTCACGGGAGCCGCTGGATCGACGAGGTGAAGCTCGTCATTGCCGACGAGATCCACATGATCCACGACCCCGGCAGGGGGCCGACCCTCGAGGTGGCTCTCACGAAGATGATGCGCCGCAGGAGCGACCTTCAGGTCATCGCCCTGTCCGCCACCATATCCAACGCCGACGACCTCGCCGAATGGCTCCACGCCGCCCTGGTGAGGAGCGACTGGCGCCCGGTCCCGCTCATGGAGGGGGCGTACCTGCCAGGGAGGATAGTGTTCGGCGACCGCACAGAGAAGCAGGTCCCTCCCAGGGAGGACGCGGTCTCGTCCCTGGTCCTGCAGGCCATAGACGAGGGGGGACAGTGCCTTGTGTTCGTCAACTCCAGAAGATCCACCGAGGCGGAGGCCGTCAGACTCTCCGAGCATCTCAAGCCCAGGGCCGGCAGGGAGCTGCCCCGGGCGGAAGAGGCCCTGCTAGAGGGGGATTCCGAATCGACCGCCACCGGACGCAAGCTAGCATCCTGCGTGAAATGCGGGACGGCGTTCCACAACGCCGGGCTCACGTACAGGCAGAGGAAGTACATCGAGGACTCCTTCAGGGCGGGAACCATCAAGTGCATCGTCGCCACCCCCACCCTGGCCGCCGGGATCAACCTCCCGGCCA
>CAZLMR010000129.1:0-4033 GCA_964560575.1 uncultured Methanomassiliicoccales archaeon
CGATGGCCATGGACAGGCCGATGTGGATGGACAGCAGCGCCATGCCGAACGCCAGTCCCACGGAGAAGACAGTGAGGATCTCGTCGGAGACGTTGTCGGAGACCCAGTTGATGATCCTGGGCACCAGCCTGAGTCCGACCAGCAGGCTAACGATCATGAACACTATGATGCTCACGATCATCACGATCAGGCTGTTGATCTCGATGGTGGGGCTGTTGCTCGCCATGATGGGCGTGATCATGGACAGGATGATCACTTGGCCGATGTCCTCCATGATCGTGATCAGGACGAGCATCTCGATGTGCTCCTTGTCCAGGCGCTTCTGGGACTTCAGGACCGCCATGACCACGGCGGTGCTCGAACCGGAGATTATGGCACCCAGACAGATGCACTGGACCATGTCGAATCCCATGATGGTCCCGCCCACTATTCCTCCGAGAACCATCAGCGGCAGTTGTATGACCGCCACCTCTATCGCGAATAATCCCTGTTTGCGGATCTTCCTCAAGTTGATCTCCAGACCGATGCAGAACATCAGCATGACCAGACCTATGTCCGACAGGATCTCGACGACCTCCTCGGACTCGGGGGTGACCTCCCATAGGTTGGCTATGATTATTCCCGCTACTATGTATCCGATGAGCGCCGGCAGTTTGATTTTATTGAAGATGATGGAACAAACCGCGGCGAGTAGCGTGAATACCGCCAGACTGGTCAAGAGGGTCAGCTCATCCAAGAATCCACCATTTACCACAACCTGGCGTTACTATTTAATTGTGATGCGCGCGCGTTCAAGAATGACAAGGGATTCCGTCATTCCGATTCCGTGCGTTTCAGATGCACGATGAGGAACAATACAGCGGCGACGATGGCCACGCACATCACAGCCAGCTGCTGCCACAGCGGCACGGTGTTCGGCGACACGAGGATGATCGCTGCGACTATCACGAACGTGAGGATGTAGGCGTTGACCATCAGGAGGCCCTGGTATATCCTGAACGGGTCGAACCTCTTTCCCCTTTTGGATATCACGCGTGCCCCGCTGATCACGATGTCGTCCAGGAACCTGACGTTGTTGACCAGATGGTGCACAGGGAACGAGAGGACGACGAAGTTCACCGCCAACATCGCGAAGCTCCACAGGGGGACGCTGCCGCCGAAGTTCCCGGTCATCCAGTCGACCACAGCGGGGATCGTGAAGTAGAACACCACCTGTATTGCCACCACCGACAGGACGTTGATGTACGCATAGGCCATGCTCCTGATCAACGCCTTGCGGGTCTTCTTCGATGTGGTCTGCATGCCGGAGTACAGACGGTCCCTGCCGGAGTTCATGCGACAGCATGCCGAGTATACGGGTCTCGGGCATCTGTCGACCGACCGGTCCCATATCTGGGCGGCGTATCTGCTGATGAACGGCAGCATGACCATGGACACCAGCGCGGCACCCACGACGGATGTGTAGAACGACGGCGACACGGCCCCGTAGCTCATCGCCTCATCCGCGATGATGAACGCGAACTCGCCCATCGTCGCCAGGCTCACGGCTGACAGGAACCCGTTGCGACAGGTGTCGTCGCCCACCCAGAACGCCACGAACACCGCGACGATCATCAGAACCAGGAATATCAGGTAGATCACGAAGACGGTGCCTATGTTCTCCAGCAGGGACGACACCGTGATCTCCATACCGATGGAGATGAAGAACATGGCCATGAACAGGTCGCGCATCGGCTCCACACGATGGTTGATCTCCTTGCTCTTCCTGCTGGCGGCTATCATCATTCCCATGAGGAACGCCCCGATGGCCATGGACAGGCCGATGTGGATGGACAGCAGCGCCATGCCGAACGCCAGCCCCACCGTCAGGAGCGTGAGGACGTCGTCGGACACGCTGTCGGATACCCAGTTGACCACCCTCGGTATGACCTTGAGTCCGACGAAGATGCTGAACAGCATGAACGCGAGAATGCTCACGATCATCACGATCAGGCTGTTGATATCTATGGACGGGTCGTGCGTGGCCATGATGGGTGTGATGATCGACAGGATGATCACCTGGCCGATGTCCTCCATGATCAGGATCAGGATGAGGCTCTCCTTGTGGTCCTCGTCCAGCTCCCTCTGGTTCTTCAGGACGGCCAGTACAACCGCCGTGCTCGAACCAGACAGGATCGCTCCAAGACAGATGCACTGGACCATGTCGAATCCGAGGAGGGATCCACTGAGTATCCCGCCGACCATCATTATCGGGAGCTGGACGAGGACGATTTGTATGGCGAACAGTCCCTGCTTGCGGATCTTGTTCAGGTTGATCTCCAGACCGATGCAGAACATCAGCATGACCAGGCCTATGTCCGACAGGACATCCACGATCTCCATGCTGTACTCGGAGACGTCCCAGACGCTGGTGATGACGATCCCAGCCACGATGTACCCTATCAGAGGAGGCAGGCGGATCTTATTGAAGATGGTCGAGCAGACTGCCGCGAGAAGCGTGAAAGCCGCTACGCTCGCTATCAGTGTCAACTGCATCAGTGCCCATCCCCGCAGAGGGGGAATGGCCGTACCGATTTAAAATCAATCAGACTCGTCCGTTGGACCGTCGTCGTCCTGGAATTCCAGGATGTCCCCGGGCTGGCAGTCCAGGGCCTTGCATATGCCGTTGAGCGTGGAGAATCTGATTGCGTGGATCTTGCCAGTCTTGATGTTGGAGAGGTTCACGTTGGATATTCCGACCCTCTGAGCGAGCTCGTTCAGCGAGATCTTCCTGTCGGCCATGACCCGGTCCAGTCTAAGTATGATCGTCACAGGCTCACCTCTCACAGTGTCTCGTCGGACTCCTTCTGCAGCCAGCTGCCGTAGCGGAACACCAGGGACAGCACGTAGAACGTCGTGGACATCAGCAGCATCGCCAGGATGATGATCGCGACGTCCGAGGCCGTCAGGGGCTCGATCACGTTCATTACGGGCATGCACACGAGCGCCAGAAGACAGAGCACCGCTATCGTCTGGAAGCGTTTCGCGTTGGCCGGTGTGAACGGGGAGTACTCCCTGTAGATGGATTTCGTGATGCTCTGCAGCACGTACACTATCGCCAGCGCGAACACGAATATGATCAGAACCACGGTCATCTGGGGCGCCGATATCCCGACCTCCGAACCGAGACCGGGATTCACGAGGATGGCGACATCGGCCAGTGCCAGCATCGCCACCAAGATAATCAGCGCGGCCGTGAAAAGCATCAGGATGTAGTAGAGCACCCTGCAGATGGTCTTCAGTCTTCCGAGATCGTTGTCCATGATCCTCCTCGCATCGCTTCGTATGCTCTGTTCGTATTTATTGATGACCATCAACAATTTATCGAAAATCATTAAATAATTAATGTATGCATTTATCTTTCAAACTCGAGGTCCCACATCGTGTGGGACCTTCGGATGGGAGGGTAGATTCCGATGGCTAACACTGATGGGGATGAGGGACTGCCCCTGGGCGTCTTCGTGATGCCGTTCCTCACGGGGCTCAGATGAAGTCAGAAATGTACGGGATCTGATGGATGACGACCTCGTCCAGGATCAGGATGGCCTCGGTGGAGCCCTCGATCCTCTCAAGCTTGTAGAGCTGGTTCGCGGTCATGTACCCGAGCAGGAGCGTGGACAGCGTGTTGATGTTCATCCTCACGGTGTAGTCCGGGTCCCTGTTGGTGACGGTCGCCTTTCCGTCGTGGAAGAACACGTTGAATCCGCGGTTGTTCCACTCCAGGAAGTTGTCCTCCACCTCGAACCTGAAGCACACGTCCTCCTCGGTGGGGTCGCAGCGGAAGCGCATGAAGAAGGCCTCCACATCGACGATCCTTCCCATGATGTACGGTCTGATCGTCTCGGTGATGTTCCCGTCCTCGAGGTAGAAGGCCAGCAGCTCGTTCTGGTACGTGTTGCCACGGACCTCGTCGATCATGGAATAGTGGGCGCTGATGTAGTCCCATATCCCTTTCTGGGCCTCCCTGTTGAGGTAGATCATCTCCTTGATGTAC
>CAZLMR010000130.1:0-4020 GCA_964560575.1 uncultured Methanomassiliicoccales archaeon
GATGTGCCCGAGATGGGTGTTCCCGGACGGGCCCCTGCCCGTATAGAGCACGAACCTGTTGCCCTTGTCGTACTGGTCCAGCAGCGGGATCATGTCCCTGTGCGAGTAGAATATGCCGCGCCTGAGCATGTAGTGCAGTTCACCGTAGCCGGACAGCCTCTCGAGGAGAGCGTCGTCGATGGGTGTGGTTCCGAACCTCTGCTGCAACAGGTCGTAGTCTATGTCCCCGGTGACCTCCCAGGGTGTGACTTTGAAATCTTCCGGCATCTTGAGTACCCGAGCGTCCGTATGGCGGAAACGTCTTTAACCTTTCGAGCGCGCGTGCGCGTGCGTCCCAATCTATTATTATGGGCGTGTCGATGGCCGTGGCATGTGGAAGATACTCGGTAGGGAGGCCATCTATCTGGACATCCCCAACGTTTGGAAACAGCGCATGCTCGAACTCTCCGGCGAGGGCGAGAAGGCGGAGAAGTTCAGGGAGATCGTCGGCAAGTCCGAGGTCACGTACATGCTCAACGGCATCTCCGAGGAACACACGTTCTTCGTCAAGGTCCCCGACGAGATCACCCCTGAGGAGATCCAGATCCTCGCGGACGTCGCGCTGGACATCCTGAAGAACTCCGAGGACCCCTGCATCCAGGTAGAGGATGTCAGGCAGAGGTATCAGGTCGTCATCACCAACTGGAAGGAGCCTGAGATCATCGGACTCGACAAGACCCCCGGGATGTCCTCGGGAGAGGTGTTCAAGCCCATCATCCAGGGCCTCGACGGTCCCGGCAGGCTGAACTCCCAGTTCAACGATCAGTACCTCTGATCACCGAAACAGTATCCATCGTTTCTCTCGGGGGTTCCGGGGATGCCGTCATCGGGACGCACCCCGGAGGATCCCCCATCCTCCGGCAGGAACCTGTAGCGCTCCCTTGCAATGTGGGCCACGACGTCGCGCTCCAGGTCGAAATAGTACGCGACATAGGCGATCACGGCGAACAGGACGGTGACCACCATCGAGGCGACGATGTACACAACGGTCTCGTATCCCGTGTACATGTTCACAGCCACCATCAGAAGGACCAGGAACAGGGGGATGGCCATCGCGGTGGCGTTGTCCAGCACACCGTCGTACAAGCGCACCCCTCCGCGCTCCGACCCGGCCCTGACATCCAGGGTCCTCAGGATGACCCACGGCATCGCCAGGGCGACCGCGTATATGCATACGGTGAAGGCCGCCACATAGGCCTGGTTGAGGGGCATGTGGTATGCCAGTAGCGTGAACATGACCGTCCACATCATCAGACAGGGGACCAGCGCCATCCTGAGTATGCCCAGGAACTCGTCCCATGGAAGGGCATCCCTCCTGACGGATGACTCCATCGACATGACCCTTGTGTCCACGTTCCCGGATATGCGGAAGACGAACTGTGCCAGACGGTCGATCGGACGCCTCTCGGGACGTATGGACGAGCAGATCGCCGTCTCGACAATCGGACCTATGAGGCGCCTCTGCAGCGAAGCGGAGAACTGTGCGATTCCGCGGGTGCAGACGAGCGTGTACAGCGCGATGTATCCCCATGTCGGAGACAGAAGGAATATCACCAGGCAGGCGACGGCGGCGACAGCGAGAGCGACCCAGCGACGGCCGACGATGAAGCTCAGGACCCCCAGCGCCACGAACGGCAGGGACAGGAGCGGGAAGACGTCGTAGGAATCGTAAGCGTCCGAGATCCCCGCTATGGCCAGGGATGCGACGGCTGCGACCAGGAACAGGATCGCGGACAGGTTGATCAGGAACCTGTCGGAACCGATGTCCGGGAGGGCGGTTGGCTTCGAGACGTCCATCACTCCCTCTCCATCCATGCCTCGACATTGACCTTGGCCTTGTCTCCCGGATACAGTCCGAGGAATATGCCCATGCTCTTCAGCTTCCCCGTGCTGTACGGCCCGAGGACAGCATCCCTGACGCCCTCCTTGTGAGCCACGGCGGCCCCCTTCTCGTTGGCCACGACCACATCGACAGGGTTGTCCGAGGACACCTTCACCATGAGCATCCTCTTCGGCTTTACATCCAGGGGTATGGTGACGACGTTGCGATAACCGCCATCCACGGTCAGATCGAGATCCCCCACGGAGACCGTCTCGGGGCCGTAGACCTGCTCCCTCTTCTCGAACAAAGACATGATAACACCGATCGCGGTGTAATGTCCATGGGCGTTAAAGTACCATCGCCTCACTCAGGGAAGACGGGCTCACCGGAGAGTTCCTCGAGATCCGTGGAGTACCTCCACATCCTCGGATAATGTCCCGGTTCCATGAGGACCCTTGTGGTCTCGACTGCCTTCCCGGTGGTTGCGGCCATGACCTTGGGGGTAGACATCGCCATCCTCCCCAGCGCTATGAGTTCCCCGCGGGCCGTCATCATCGCGACGAGGGCGTTCTTCCTTATGTCCTCATCCAGCATGTGCACGCCGCAGACGTTCAGGTCCGCACCGTGGCAGATGGCGTCCACCGCGGTCGCCTTGACGACGACCTTCGGAAGCGGTTCCACAAGGACCTCCATCGGCAGGAGCATCCCTCTGAGCCATTCGCCGCGACCCATCTGCTGCCAGAAGATGTACGCATCACGCATGTCCTGGAGCGAGTGCGCGCGGTCCTCGGTCATCTTCCCGGAGCGCGTGCGTCTGAGTTCTATCATGTTCGCCCCGCATCCGAGCAGATCGCCGATGTCGACGCAGAGCGTCCTGACATAGGTGCCGGCATCGCATTCCACCCTGAACAGAACATCGCGGCCCTGGATGTCGAGGACCTCCAACGTCCTGATCGTCCTTATGCGGAGCTGCCTCTTCACGGCCGACCTGACGGGCGGCAGCTGGTAGATCTTGCCGACGAACCTGGACATGACCTCCCTGACCCTCGCCTCGGGACGGTCGGCATGGAGGCGCATCAGGCAGATGTACTCCTTGTCGGAGGACAGGACGACGTCGGTCAGCCTAACGGCCTTCCCGAGGGTTATCGGCAGAACCCCGCTGACATAGGGGTCCAGCGTCCCGCCGTGACCGACGTGCTCGCATCTCAGCGCATCCCTCACCCAGGCCGTCGCCTGATGGGATGTGGGGCCGGACGGCTTATCGAGGATGATGACCCCGCCGTGCAGGAGCTCGCCTACGGAACGGTCGGACGGCCGCTTCCCCCATTTGTCTGGGATGGCGTCCGGATCCTTAATCAGCATGCCAACCACGGACTCCCTCGAGGATCTTCTGGAGCACCTCGTCCGGGGTAAGGTCGTCGGTGTTCAGGACAAGGTCGTACACGCTGCGGTCGTCGATGTCGATACCGTAGTACATCATGTATCTCTTGGCCTCGGATTTCTGACGCTCGAGGGTGTTGGCCGTCGCCTGCTCCAGGGTCTCGCCCTCGCGCAGACCGACCCTCGCCATACGGACGTCGGGACTCGCATCGAGGAGGATCCTGAACGCGGGTATTCCGTTGCGGGTCAGCATATACGCGGACAGCCTGGATTCCAGAATTATATCGGGATGCTCGCGGGCGATCTCGAGAATCCTCGAATCGATCATCTCGTCGATCGAGGGATCCTTCTCGGCGATCGCACCGAGCTCACCCAGAGTAAGGTTTTTCTCTGCAGCAAGCTCGCGGAAGATCTTCCCGAAGACCACGGCCTCCAGGCCGAGCACCTCCGAAAGCTTGCTGCAGGCGGTCGTCTTTCCCGAACCGGGCGGACCGCTTATGGTTATTCTCATTCGATCTCAGCTCTCTTGACTTCAAGATCCAGCTCCCTGAGGTGCTTCCTCAGGAAGATGAACCTGATCAGCCTGTTCTCGATCTGACCGATAGGCATGCTCACCATGGTGTAGATGACAATCCACACAGGGAAGAATCCCATCATCATGGTGTTCAGATTGTAGCCCTCGGACCACGGAATGTCAACCAGCGCGTGAGCAACACCAGACAGGCAGTTGGCCACGCCCTCGGCGGTGTCTCCGCCGAAGTAGTTGCCTCCGCCCATGT
>CAZLMR010000131.1:0-4004 GCA_964560575.1 uncultured Methanomassiliicoccales archaeon
GACTCCGTCCTCGCACATGACTTTGATCTTGGATGCACCGAGAAGCTGATCCGCTATCCCGAACATCTCACCTTCCTTGATATTGGGCAGACGTACACGTGTTACGTCCTCATCCGGGCTCTCAAGCGGTTCATTGTCGGCCATGATTCTCACTCCGATATCCTTCCATTAAAGGGATGATATAAAAAAGGTTTCGTAGAGCCGATTTATGGACGATGCCGCATCCATCACCCGGACGTACTCCCGGGGACCACAATAATCATTATAAATAAGGTCGTGATGGCTCTGTTTACGCTCTGGTAGTGTAGCGGCCAATCATTCGGCCCTTTCGAGGCCGACACTCGGGTTCGAATCCCGACCAGAGCACCATGATCTTCTGAACACGTCTCACGGTCCGATGAGCTTCTTCCTGTATGCGGCGCTCCTGGCGGCGACCTCGTCCACATTCTTCCTGTCGACGATGTACACCTCGGGCAGCTTCCTCGGATGCGCAGCGAGCATGGCGTCCACGAGGTTCCTGTCCGGGAACTCGGCCTCCTTGAGGTACTTCCTGTCCCAGTTGCGGGCAAGGTCCAGGACGGATTCTATGCCGCGGCTGAAGAACTGCTCCGCGAATACGGCGCCCACCGTCGAGTCCTTGGACAGGATCGCGATGGTGCTCCCTCTCACGGCGAAGTCGGTCCCGTTGAAGGACACCGCGACGCCCCCGCTGTCCCTGACGAGGTCCAGGGCCTGGAAGTCGGTGTTGTCCCCACCCATGTAGAACGTGCTGTCCAGGTCGATGTTGGTCTGGCGTCTGATATCCAGGAGCTGATAGGCCTTCTTGTGGGATGTGACAGGGGTCACCGACTCCATCAGGCTCATGGCGTTGAGCTCGGGGATCCTGTCCTGCAGGATGTCGTCGAGGGTCCTGATGATCTTTACATCGGCTGCGTCGACCTCCATGGGCACGTTGAGCTCGTACTCTACCTTGGGGATCCTCAAAGAGGTGATCATCTCGGTCATCTCCCTGAGCTTTCTGGATTCCGCCCTGCTGAACTGGACGGAGTCGAGCTCCATCTTGGAGCATGCGGTCTCGACCATGGGGGTGTCGAGCTCTTCTGAGACGTCCATCATGCCGTGCTCGAACATCGATGTGGAGATGAACGACGGCATCTGGCTGGATATGTAGCGCATGGCGGTCGTGGCGCCGGGCATGATCCTCATGTCCTCCCTCCCGAACCTTCCGACGAGGTGGTCGGTGGCGCCGTGGGCCTTCAGGAACGGGACGACCCATTTGATGACGTTCCCCGCCGTGGCTTCCTCGCGTCCGAGAACGTATGCGGTGAGCTCGTCGTACCTGAGCATGACGTCGTAGAAGTGCGCCCCGTTGCGGATGAATCTGGCGCAGAGGTCCCTCAGATAGTTGTTCATGGTGATGAACCCGCGGCAGTTCGTCACGAATATCCTGTCCGGGAACAGGCCAAGCTCCTCTGCGGGGTCGAACTCTCCGGGCATGGGATCACTCCAGGGCTGCGTCCACCTGTCCGGACAGGTCGTACGGACCCTCGAGGGCCTCGTCTCCGGCGTAGAGCCTCTTGCCCTCGATCCTCACCCTGCCGTCGGCGAAGGCGCCGATCGTGGCGACTATGAGCGGGAGCTCGCGCATCGCCCCATCCTCCCTGATCCTCTTGAACAGGGGCTCGTCCTGTCCCTCCTCGGCCTTGATCTGGTCGAGCGTGCGGATTTCGAGCTTCGCGTGCATCTGGTCCCACAGGGCGTCGTAGTCCCCTCCCCTTATCGGGAATCCGCAGTAGGTGATCGCGGCGCCGCGGTCCCACTCCTCGGTGCAGATGTGCATCATGGCCCCCTGCCTCTCCGCATCCTCGGAGATGAGCTGCCATATGACCTCCTGCCACGTGCCCTTGGGGCCGTCCGGAAGTGCGGGATGCAGGTTGAGCATGTCGTACTCCCTGCAGGTCTCGTCGTCCATCCACAGCATGTATCCCGCCAGGATCCCGAGGTCGAACGGGTGCTGGGAGGTGAGCCTCCTCAGCTCCTTCCCGTACTCGTTCCTCCATGCGGTCTGGTCCTCCTTCCAGAGCTCCGGCATGAACCTCTTCCAGGACAGCGTCACGAGCGGGATCCCGTATCCCCTGACCATGTCGAAGAACATCTGCCTCTGCTCCCTCTTGGGATTGTCCTCCTCGTCGTTGTCCCAGTTGCAGAAAACGAACGATATCTCGATGTCGAGCTCACCCTGTTCCTTCTTGTCCATGACGGCCTTGAGGAGGTTGCGGGATCCGGGACCCCTCCCGGTGGAGAACCAGCCTAGTCTGAGCATGCCCCGCGGAATGCCCTCTATAATAATTAGTATTGTTGGGGTCAGACGTCGAACAGGACGGTGACGGACGGTGTCTCGCGGTCGATCTCCATCATGTGGTAGGTCACGGCCTTCACCTCGGACCTTATCCTGTGGCGGGACCTGTCCAGGGTCTCCCCTTTCGCGTGGCAGACCACATCGTCCCCCTCGAAGCGGACGTCGAATTCCTTCAGGATGAGGTTGTCGCAGTCCTCTATGAACAGGAGTTCGGACAGGAACGAGTACAGGCGGTCCTCGTCATCGATGCCGCTGACCCTGATGTCCGTCTCCTCGGATGTGCCGATGCCCGAGAGGTCCACGGTCTGGTCGAAGAGGGCGTAGCCGGCGTTGGCGAAGCACTCCTCCAGGGTGTCTCCGAAGGCACGGACCATCATGTCCGCCGTGTGGTCGACGAGGACGTAGCGTTCCATGGACCGGGTTAAGGCGTTCCCGTTTATGAATGCGACCGCGGTTCCGATCTCCTTTTGCACATCATGAGGAGGCCGACAACAGATGGCCGCCAAAGACGTCGGTCCAAAATACTCAACAAATTCAGTCCAAAATACTCAACAAATTCAGTCCAAAATACTCAATTACTTGTTTTTATATGTCATCATCATGAATGAATACAGGCCGAGGCTTGCAGACAAGGAGCTGTCCGATGCTCTCAAGGCTTTCGGGGCAGTTCTCATTACCGGCCCCAAATGGTCAGGAAAGACCACGACGGCAAGCCGCATCGCAGCCAGTGTTCTGAAGCTACAGGATCCTGACACGAAGGAAAGGAATCTTGCACTGGCTCGTCTCAGACCTTCTACGCTATTGAAGGGGGACAACCCGAGACTGATAGATGAGTGGCAGGAGGCCCCACAACTCTGGGACGCGGTCCGCATGGATGTCGATGAGCGTGGTGAGAGAGGCCTTTACATACTGACTGGATCGGTCAATGTCGATGAGGGTGCGATCAGTCACACTGGTACCGGAAGGATCTACAGGATGAGAATGAACACGATGAGTCTCTTCGAATCTGGAGATTCCAACGGTTCCATCTCATTGAGGTCTCTGTTCGAAGTCACATCGGAGGTCGAGGGGTCATCCGATGTCAGTCTGCACGGGGTGGCATCCCTTCTGGTTCGCGGCGGATGGCCAGAATCCATCGGGATGGATGAGGATATCGCCATGATGATAGTCAGGGGATACTGTGAGAGTATTCTGAATACAGACATCAGTGAGGCTGATGGTAAAAGCAGGGATGCGCGTAGGGCGAGGGGGCTCATGAGGGCCATATCGCGTGGCATCTCACAGCCCGTTTCCAAAGCATCGATCGCAGAGGATATGAAGGCTGTCGAAGGGTCTCTGATATCTGCCAACACTCTGGACGATTACATGTCGGCGTTGAGAGCCATATGCGTATTGGACGAGATGCAGGCTTGGAATCCGAATCTGCGTTCCAAGACGGCTATCCGGACCTCCGACACACTTCATCTGTGCGATCCAGCCATAGCCGCGTATTTCCTTTCCGCATCTCCCGACGATCTGATGAACGACCCCCGGACGTTCGGGTTGCTGTTTGAATCGTTGGTCGTCAGGGACCTCAGGATCTATTCCAGAAGCATCGGCGGGGACGTGTTCCACTACAGGGACAAGACGGGCCTGGAGGCGGATG